>JAFSBD010000325.1 GCA_017442025.1 Clostridia bacterium | reverse complement strand
TGGATGGTCTTTCCGATCAGAAATTCCCGCATTTGTTGCTGGAAATATTCCACATCAAAGGCTTCCAGGCATTCATAATCGGGCTTGGCGGCATCAGGCTGACGGCGGCTTATTTCTTCGCGGGAGAGATAGTAATCATCAATAGAAATTACGGTGCATTGAAAGCCCTCATCTTCCATCAAGGCGCAAAGACGCTTGGAAAAGGTAGTCTTACCCGATGAGGAAGGGCCGGTAACCAAAACGGCCGCTGTCAGATGATTGCCGATGGTGCGGTTGCAGGAAAAGGTGATCAGCCGCTTGAGTTGCTCGAACTGGAGCGTATGGCGGCTTTCGGCAACCTGGATCAGAAGATCCTCTTGATGGTTGGAAAAATATTCATTGATATCATGGGGATAGTATTTCATAATAATGACCTCGTTTCAGATATAATCCATTATATCATTCTTATACCCTTAAATTCAATATTATTATTGAAAAAAAGATTTTCTTATATTATAATTCTTATAAAATGGGGGTGTATTCTATGGCAAAATACAGATATCATTTTTTGCGTTTTCCGGGTGGCAAGCCCAAAGCGGTTACTTTGAGTTACGACGACGGAATGAGCCAGGATATTAAATTGGTCGAATTGATGAAAAAATACGGATTCAAAGGGACCTTTAATCTGAACAGCGGCGCGATTCCACCCGAAGGATTTACACCTAAAGCGGATAAATATCCTCCGCGTCTGCACGCTTCGGTTTATAAAAAGCTTTATACCTCCGATGTGGCTGAAGTGGCCTGCCATGGATACGCCCATGTTCCCTTGCACCTGGTTCCGCCTGTGATGATAAGCCGAGAGATTATTGACGACCGAAAGGGGTTGGAAGAGATTTTCGGCGGAATCATCCGCGGTTTTGCTTATCCTTGCGGGAATTATACCGATGAAGCCATCGAAATCTTAAAGAATGCAGGGATCAGCTATGCGCGGACGGTGCATAGTACCGAGCGGTTTGATATTCCTAAAGATTGGTATCGCTTACCCGCTACTTGCCATCATAAAAATCCGCGATTGATGGAATTGGCGGAACAATTTGACGCACCTGTCAAACGGGATCCCCGCCTCTTTTATTTATGGGGGCATTCCTATGAATTTGATGATGACGATAATTGGGATGTGATCGAAACCTTTTTTAAGCGTTTGGGCGGTAAAGAGGATATCTGGTATGCTACCAATATAGAGGTTTATGATTATGTGACGGCGTTTGAGCGCCTGGAGTTCAGCGCCGATAACATGCGAGTTTATAATCCTTCGGCAATGGATGTCTGGATCGGTCTGAACGAGGAACTGATCTTCATTCCGGCGGGAAAAACCGTCAATTTATGATAAGGAGGGGAAAGATATGCCGGCATGTTCAAATTATTGTTTTATGCGCTTTCCCCAAGGGAAGGCCAAAGCGCTTACTTTAAGCTATGACGATGGCGTTGAGCAGGATGCTCGCCTGATCGATCTGATGAAAAAATACGAGATTAAGGGTACCTTTAACGTTTCTTACGGTAATATTTGCCCGCCCGATCGTATTTATGAAGCAGACCGATTTCACCGCCCTATGACTTTGGCGCAATTGAAGCATGTTTACGATTGGGACGGGGTTGAGATCGCTCTTCACGGATGCCATCATCCTTGGTTGGAGCG
>JAFSBD010000031.1 GCA_017442025.1 Clostridia bacterium | reverse complement strand
CTGGCCATCGACCGCATTGCGGGCGATCGGAGCATCTGCCAAAAGCTTTTGCTGCGGCTGACCCCCGGCATCGATACCCATACCTATGAGGCGGTCAATACCGGCAAGGTGGATTCCAAATTCGGCTCCGCCATCGAGACCGGCCAGGCCGAGGCCATCACCAAACTGGCCCTCTCCTGCAAAAACATCGACCTGATGGGCTTCCATTGCCATGTTGGCTCCCAGGTTTTTGATTCCGATACCTTTTTGCGCTCTGCCGATATCATGATCGATTATATCGCCGATATCCGCGCAAAGATGGGCTATACCGCCAAGGAATTGGATCTGGGCGGCGGCTATGGGGTGCGCTATTTAGAAAGCGATCCCACCATCGATATCGCCGCAAACATCCATGAGGTGGCCGCGTTTGTCAAAGAAAAATGCGCCGCCTGCAACCTGCCCCTCCCTGCCATCCGCATGGAGCCGGGCAGAAGCATCGTTGCCGATGCGGGGCTGACCCTTTATACCGTTGGCACCATCAAGAACATCCCCGGCTATAAGACCTACGTTTCGGTGGATGGCGGCATGAGCGATAATCCCCGCTATGCCCTTTATGAATCGGCCTATACCGTTGCGGCGGCGGAAAAGATGAACGACCCTTGCGATATGGTCTGCGATCTGGTTGGCCGCTGCTGCGAGAGCGGCGATATCATCCAGCCGAAGGTTTGCCTCCCTGCCGACCTCAAGCGGGGCGACATTCTGGCGGTGATGACCACCGGTGCCTATAACTATTCCATGGCCTCCAACTATAACCGCATCCCCCGCCTGCCGATCGTGATGCTGAAAAAAGGCGAGAGCCGCATCGTTGTTCGGCGGGAATCGCCGGACGATATTATTCGCAACGACATCTGATATTAGAAAATGACCTCGGCGAAAGCCGAGGTCATTCCTTATTTTACAATGATATAGAATATATAATGAGCCGTTCCTTCATAGGATTCCCGCTCCCAATTTGCGATCACTTCATAGATATGTCCACCCTTTTTCAGGGATAACCGATCGCCATCCACTTCAACCGATTCGCTCTGCGCCTCATGATCTCCCCAATGGGCATCACTCCAGCAATGGGCGCGAACTTCATCGGGCTGCTCCTCAAAGCGCAAGAGGGCGGTGGTCTCTTGGGTTTCCAGCCCTTCCAACCGATCTTTGCCATCTAAAGGATGTATCGCATCGGCCTCAACGCCGAACCATTGATTGAAATTCCCCTTATAGTTCCAGCTATAAGTACCCCCGCGACCGCGGACCTCCTGATCACCGACCTGCAGATATAATTCAGGCGGCTCTTCAAACACCTTTTCGCCGTTGGACGCCCATTGGGAACACCCCGCCAGATTCAAAAGACCCATAAGGATCAAAGCAACCGCTAAAATTCGCTTCATTCCGATCCCTCCTTTTATAAATAATACGAATGAACCGGCCGAAATGTTGCAAAAAGACCCTGCTTTTTTAAAGCAGGGTCTTTTTATCCAAAATCGCTTTTACCAATCGGTCGCCTTCATAGGCAAGTTCCAGATGGAAAAAGGGTGCCCTCTCTTCCAGAAGCTTTAAGAAGATCCGATCCCCTTCCCATTGGGGCAGGGCGTGGACCTTTTCTTTTTCCACCCATTCCAAAACGCCCTCCTCGCAATCCTTGAGGGTGCCGCTAAATCGATCCGCCCAGAAAAGGTGCATCCGCTCCTCCGGCCAGCCGACGCTTTTAAAATCGACGATCCCGCGGTATTCCGGCTCGATCAATTGAAGGCCGGTTTCTTCAAAGGCTTCCCGCAAGGCGCATTGGAGGGGCGTTTCATCGGGCAGGAACTTACCGCCCACCCCGATCCATTTATCCTTATTGACATCCTTTTCCTTTTTGATGCGATGGAGCAGAAGGTAGCAACCCTCCTGCTCAATATAAATCAATGAGGTATCGATCATTTTAAGAACCCGTTAACGATCTGTTCCTCGGCTTGCTGCTCGGTCAGCCCCAGGGTCATCAGCTTGATTAACTGCTCCCCGGCGATCTTGCCGATCGCCGCCTCATGGATCAAGGCTGCATCGATATGGCTGGCGGTGATTTCGGGGATGGCCG
>JAFSBD010000324.1 GCA_017442025.1 Clostridia bacterium | reverse complement strand
TACCTGCGTGATCGCGTTGGTAAGGCTGCCAGAGTTAAGCAGAAGGTTTAATTCGAAAAAAGAAATAAAACCGTTTCCTTTTGGAAACGGTTTTTCTTTTTTTGTCACACTATCGGTTTTAAAAACGATTTGTTTAATGAAACCGATATGATATAATGGGGTTGGAAAGAAAGGGATGATGAATGATGCTGGCGTTTTATATGAGTCTTGCCGATCATCCGCAGGATAAGATAAAAATTGAAGAAATCTACTATCGCTATAAAAAATTGATAAAGTATCTTGCCTTATCCAAATTGCAAAAGGAGGATCTTGCGGAGGATGCGGTCCACGAAGTGATGCTGATCGTTATTCGTAATATCCAAAAACTCCAATCGCGGAATATGGATGAAGTGAAGGCTTTTATCTATTTGGTGACCCGCTCGGTATCGATCGATATGTTGCGGAAAGAAAAACGAAGGGAAGCGGCGGACATTGAGGATTATCCCTTCTTATCCTCATTAAATGAAGATCCCCAGCAAAACCTTGGCAAAGATTTGATTGTAAAATGTATCATCGACCTGCCGCCCATCTATCGGGAAATATTAGAACTGACCGCTTATTTTGGCTTGAGCATCAAGGAGTGTGCCGCAGTTTTGAAGATCTCCCAACCCACCGCCCGCAAGCGGTTGGAGCGGGCGAGAAAACTTTTGCGCACCTCCTTGGAGAAAGGAGAGGAGACCGATGCTTGAATCGCAAGAAAGAATTCTTTTGGTTGAAGGTTTTGCGGAATACCACCGTGCCCTGATCGCCGCTTTGCCGAGAGAGGAAGAGCTGCAGGAGATCGAAATTTCCGAGCGGCTGGAAAAACGGATGAGCCGCCTTATTGAGCGGCAGAAACATTTTTATTATAGCTGGGTCAATACCGCCGCCAAACGGGTGGCCTGCATCCTTGCGGCGGTTCTACTGGCAACTGCAACCGTTACGGCAAGTGTGCAAAGCTTGCGGGAATCGGTAACCCATTTCTTGGTCGAGATCTTTGAGGAGGGAAGTCTTTACCGATTTTTTAACTTTCGGCAGGATCCCTCGATAAAAGATCAGCCGGTCAATGTCCATCTTCCCGGTTATATTCCTAACGGCTATCGGTTGACCGAAGAGCAGGAAGAAGGATTCTTTTATGAGGGGGAGGGAACGAAATGCTTTTACTTCGCCCAATATCCCAACGGAACCGAAGTGTTTGTCCCGAATGTGGAAAGCAAAGAAATTTCGGTGGCCGATCAGTATGAAGGAGTCCTGCTCCGCGACGGGGAGATTCGAAAACTCTTCTTTAATGACGGAAAATATCTTTATGTCATCAACGGAACCCTTTCGGAAGAAGAAATCCTGAAGATCGCAGAGTCCATCCCTTTGGAATGATATAGGAGGTGCAGAGAATGAAAAAATGGATTGCAATGATTTTAATGGGCCTTATTCTGCTGAGCGGGTGTGCAAAGCCAAACCAACCGGAACCGCCCAAGGAGGAACCAAATCAAACAAGCGCATCGCCCATCAAAGGGGAATGGAAGGACGCTTCCATCACCGATGAACAGCGTAAGCAGTTTTTTAATCTGGTTAAAGAATACCGTGTGGACGGAATGTATGAATTCGGCCCGAACCAACCGATGGAGCTGGATTATTTTAAATATTATTGCGCCTATTTTATCTCCGAAGAGGATAAAACTTATTCGAATGGGGGCGTAAACTATACCGGCAAAGCGGTGGAGAATCTTGCCAAGCGGTTTGGCACCACCTACAGCCTTAAAGAGGAGGATCGGGTATTTGTCCGTGCGGCCTCTTTACGGGATACGCCCTTTGCCGAACTGATCCGCTATAAAAAGGAGACTGTGGGCGGGAAAGAACTGGTTACTGCGCGGTGCATCAATTATCAATTCAATGAATATCTCTATAACGACCGCGCCGAAGCGGAATTGACCTACCCTGCCCATCGCGAAATGGTGTTGAGGGGAGAGGTAACGGATTGGGATGGCTACGAGATTTTAGATTTTTCCTTCTACACCGAGGACGGTAAAACCCCTGCGCAGTTTGTGTCCTTTTCGTGCTATAAAGCCTATGCTTTGGAAGACGGAACCGCCACTCTGCCCGAATTTAAATAAAGCTTATTTATGATCCCATCGGAGATGCTTG
>JAFSBD010000323.1 GCA_017442025.1 Clostridia bacterium | reverse complement strand
TTTGAACCGGAAGAATGGGAAAAAAAGATTGGAGACATGATAAAGTTATAAGGGAGAAGATGGATGTCAAACTTAGATAAACCATTAGTTTCAATAGTAATACCTGTGTATAATGGCTCTGATTATTTAAACAGCGCAATTGATTCCGCTCTTGCTCAAACATATTCTAATATAGAGATAATAGTGGTAAATGACGGCTCAAATGATGATGGAGCAACTGAAAGGATAGCTCGTTCTTACGGAGAAAAGATTTGTTATTTCAAAAAAGAAAACGGAGGCTGTTCCTCCGCTTTGAATTATGGTATCTCTAAAATGAATGGCGAATATTTTTCGTGGCTTTCGCATGACGATTTATATGAGCCAAATAAGATAGAAGCATCTGTAAATGCCATCTCTGAAAATTTATTACACCCACACAATACGGTGGTTTGCTGTAAAAGTTCTGTTATTAATAAAGATGGTGTTGAAATTCGTCGTGATCTAACGAAGGCTAAAGGTAGAATTAATTCCATGGAGATGCTTGATAAATTATTTAATCATGGAAATCTCAATGGATGTGCCTTATTAATACCAAAAAGAATACTTGATGAAGTCGGGGATTTTAGCACAGAGTATATATACATTCTCGATTTTATGTATTGGGTAAATATTGCACTTAAAGGCTTTGATTTTTTTGAGATAGGTGCGGTTGCTGCTAAAAATCGAAGACACGCAAATCAAGTATCGGTAAGGAAAAGCCATCTTCTATCAAAAGAGATGAAACAATTTATTTCAGAGTTGATTGAGTCTATCGATGGAAATAAGGCTAAATTGTTCATTCTTTGGCAGTTTTGCAAAAGAAAAGGGTTAAAAGAAGAAGCAAAGATAATCGAGGGAAAAATAGATATATCTTTAAAGTCCCATTTAGTTGCAGGTATAAAACGCTGCGTGTATTTATTGATGGCGTTACTTAAAAAAGTTTATCGTAAAATTTACGGAATAGGTGCTTTAAAATAAAGGGAGATTAAAGTTGAAAATTTTGCAGATTAACGCTGTTTACGGAATAGGCAGCACAGGGATGATTATAAAGGATCTACATGAGCTGGCTTTAGAGCACGGCCATGAATCTTATGTGGCCTATTCTGTTTCGAATGTTCCTGCTGATAAAATTAAAAACGGCTATAAAGTCGGCCGCGTTTTTGGCAAGAAGCTTCACGCTCTTTTATATCGAATTGGCGGGAAGCAGGCATATTTTTCCCGATTTTCTACCCAAAAACTTATAAAATATATAAAAAACATCAATCCCGATATTGTTAATCTTCATAATCTTCACAGCAATTATCTTTACTTAAATAAATTGCTTGAATTTTTGGCGGAAGCAAAAATCAAAACGGTCATTACCCATCACGATTGCTGGTTTTATACAGGCGGTTGCTTTCACTATACGGAAATCGGATGCGATAAATGGCAGAAGAAATGCGGCGATTGCCCGAAAAGAATGACTGATTTGGCCGCTTATCTTACTGAAAATTCTGCTGCTGTTTTAGCAGACCGAAAGAAATATTTCGGTGCCGTTGAAGATCTTACTTGCCTTTGCGTTTCGGATTGGTTGAAGGAAGAATTGCAAAAATCCTTTTTCAAGAATAGGCCGTTGGTAACGGTGAAAAACGGTATCGATATGGACTTTTTTACCGACACACCGTCTGATTTAAGAGAACAGCTGGGGCTTCAAAAAAAGTTTGTGATATTAGGGTTAGCGTCCAAGTTTTTTAATGGTGTAAACCGCGAAACCTATGAAACATTGGTTTCAAATCTTGCCGAAGATGAGGTTTTGGTATTGTTGGGCTGTTCTCAAAAACAGAAAAAGAATCTGCCTGATCAGGTAATCGGTCTTGATTTTATAAAAGACCGCAACCTTTTGCGTCAGGTTTATTCGATGGCGGATGTGTTTGCAAACTGCTCCAGAGAAGAAACCCTTTCCATGGCAACGGTTGAGCCTCAGGCTTGCGGAACACCTGCGGTCGTATATGGCAATACCGGCATCAAGGAAACCGTTTGCGATGGAAAAACCGGTTATGTTGTAAAAAATGGAGATGCAGAAGGATTCTCTGCAGCAATCAAAAAGATCAAAGGTTTAGGCAAGTCTTATTTTAAAGCAAATTGCAGGGAATGGGCTTTGCAAAATTTCGACCGAAATAAGAATTACTTGGAAGTATTTAAGCTTTACGAGGAAATTATGAGGGAGCATATTCAATGATTTGGTATTTGCTTAACATTTTAATCATATCCATTGTTTGGTTGCTGTTGAATGAAAAGAAGGTATATCAATTAAATTTCGGAGAAAAATCCGCCGTTTTAGATAAGAACGCCATTTATTGCATAGTGGCAAGTACCTTGTGGATCTTGCTCTCCGGCCTTCGTGGGCTTTCGGTTGGCGCAGATACATTGAGCTATAAGGTGGATGACTTTGATGTCGTTAAAAATTACTCTTGGGATCAAATTTTTGAACGCTTTGTGGATAAATATATTGAGGGTGAGGGAAGTTTTAATGATCCCTCGTTTTACTTGATCAATAAAGTATTCCAGATTTTTTCAGATAATTATCAATTGTTTCTTCTTTTCATCGCGTTGGTGTTTTTTATCCCATTTGGAATCTTTGTTTGCAAAAACTCCAAAAATCCTCATTTTAGTTTTATTCTGTTCTCTTGCCTGTTTTTTGAATTTTATGCAATAACAGGGTTGCGCCAGACAATTGCGACCGCAATCGTTGTATTCGGGGGTTATGCCCTGATTAAAAGAAAAAAGTGGTTGGCATATATTTTGATTGTTCTTCTCGCCTCAACCATCCATCTTTCGGTATTATGTGTCTTGCCTTTTTACTGGCTTTCAAAGATTAAAATTAATAAGATCACCCTGCTTTGTTATTGGATCGCAACGATATGTTCCTTTGTTTTCAACAATCAGCTTTTGTTTTTTCTTAAATTTCTTTTGAACAATGACAAGTATAACGGATATATTCAGACAGATGGCGCTTCGGCCGGAACCTTTCTGTTTTTGCTGATCGCGGTTGGCATTGTTGTCACGCTCTTTCATAAAAATATCCTTAAGTATTCGCCGGAAAATGGTCGGTTGCTGATAAATGCGCTTATGATTGCGGTTTTCTTCTCATCGCTTTTGCTTATCAATGAGAGCTTTATGAGAGTGCTGCAGTATTATTCCCTCTATCTTGTTTTGCTGTTGCCCGAATTGGAGTCTATGATGGCAAATTCAAGAGACAAGAAGATTTATAGAATGGTGGCAGAATGTGTGCTTATATTGCTTCTTATCAATAAAAATCCGGAGTATGTATTTTTCTGGCAAGAAATTTTGGGGTAACTATGAAGTATTTAACTTTTTATGATACTGATACCAACAAAGCAGAAAACAGAAACATTGTTCTTTCGTCTTCCAATAAGTTAAGTTATATGTTTGAAGCGATGCATGATGCCGGTTTGGATTTTGATATAGTTTCTGCAAGCGGGGCGCTTGGCAACAGGCCGCTTTCTGCAAAAAAAACGCCTCTTTTTGAAGGAGTTCATTTATGGTTGCCTGCTTCCTTGGGCAGACCCTGCAAGCCGGTCAGAGTATTAGACCGCTTGTTTATTAGAATCCAGCTTTTTTTCAAGCTTTTTGGCATGAAAAAAGGCGAAACATTGGTTGTTTATCATTCGCTTTTTTATATGAACCTTGTAAAAGTTATTAAGCGGTTAAAAAAGGTCAAGCTCGTTTTAGAGCTTGAAGAGATCTACGGCGACGTTATGGAAGATGTTCGCGTATCCCAAAAAGAACTTGATTTTTGCAAATTGGCCGATGCTTATATTTTTCCTACAGAACTATTAAACGAAAAAATTAATATCGCCAATAAACCGAGCGTAATCATTCACGGTACCTATAAAGTTGAAGAGAAGCTTGCGGATAGGTTTAACGACGGCAAGATCCATATCGTTTACGCAGGTACTCTCGACCCGAGAAAAGGTGGCGCTTCGGCAACAGTGGAAGCAGGGGAGTTTCTTGATGGCCGTTATCATATTCACATTTTGGGCTTTGGAGGCGATGAGGAAAAGAAAATTCTTTTTGATGAGATTGAAAGAGTTTCAAAAGGTTCTGATTGCAAGGTAACCTATGATGGATTATTGTCCGGTGAAGAGTATCTGAAGTTTTTGCAGTCTTGTCATATCGGTCTTAGCACGCAAAACCCCAATGCAAAATTTAACGATACCTCCTTTCCTTCCAAAATACTCTCTTATATGGCAAATGGGCTTAAGGTTGTGAGTGTTAGGATCCCTGCAATAGAAACCTCTGCCATTGGCACTCATATTAGTTATTACGAAGAGCAAACGCCCCAAAAGATTGCCGAAGCGATAAAGAATATCAAAAATTTTGAGTCTGAATCTCAAAATGTAATTTCGAAACTGGATGAAACATTCATGTTGAAAATAGCAAAACTGTTGGGAGATGAACATGCTGTTGTTTGTTGATAGAATAATTCAAAAAATATTACGAACCTACCGAAAGGCTGTTTTTAAAAAGAAAATTGGTTGTAATCATAATGATTTCAATCTTGTGGGAAGGATTACTCTGATCAATACCAATATTTCTTTGGGGCATAATGTTACCATTTATCCTGACGTTATGTTTTGGGGAGATGGACCTATAGTAATAGGTGATAATGTAGATATTGGTAATGGAACGATTCTTTACTCTTCTAAAGGTGGGGGGTAACCATTGGGGATAATACAGTAATTGCTGCGCAATGTTATATTATTGATATGGACCATGGGATAAATAAAGGTGTTTTAATTAGCCAACAAAAGAATTCTGTAGAAGAAGTAATTATCGGACAAGATGTATGGTTGGCAGCAAATGTTACCGTTCTTAAGGGGAGTCGGATAGAAGATGGCGCTGTAATAGGAGCGAAATCATTGGTAAAGGGAGAAATATCCCAAAATGCGGTTGCCGTTGGAATTCCGGCGAAAGTAATTAAACAAAGAGAGTAGTTAGATAAAAAGAAAAATATGAGGAAATATAGAAACTAAAGGAGTTCATAATGCATAAGAGCAAAATTGATATCGCTGTTTTGATTTTATTCTTCAACAGACCGGAACATGTTAGAAAGGTGTTTGAGCAGGTTAAAATAGCCAGGCCCAGTAGGCTTTATTTATTTCAAGATGGAGCGCGTCAGGGACGAGAGGATGATGTTATAAATGTTGCTGAATGCAGAAAGATCGTCTTGGATATTGATTGGGAATGTGAAGTGCATACAAATTTTCAAGAAAAAAATAATGGTTGCGACCCCTCTGAGTATTTGGCGCAGAAATGGATGTTTGAAACAGAAGAGATGGGTATCGTGCTTGAAGATGACGATGTCCCGTCTCAAAGCTTCTTTCCGTTTTGCAAAGAGCTGCTTGAGAAATACAAGGATGATGAGCGTATTAACATGATTTGTGGCATGAATAATACCGGAATATCAGAACATATTTCGGATAGTTATTTATTCACAAAAAAAGGATCCATTTGGGGATGGGCATCCTGGCGAAGGGTTTTAGATACTTGGGATGGTAATTATGAGTGGTTAGGTGATCCGAAAAAGCTCAAAAAAATCGAAAGCCAATTAAGTAAGCGCGAATATCTCACATATATAAAGACGGCCCATGAGCACAAAAAAACCGGGCGTGAACATTACGAATCTATAAACGCTGCGTCAATGTATATCTACGATAGATTGAATATCGTTCCAAAATACAATATGATAAGTAATATTGGCATCGGTGCGGAAACGACGCATAGTGTTGGTGATGCAAAACTTCTGCCTAAAAAAATACAAAACTTATTGTATATGAAAACATATGATATAGATTTTCCTTTAAAGCATCCTAAAAAAATGACCAGAGATTATAAGTTTGAAAAAAAGATGTCTTTTTCAAGAATGGATTGTTTCTTTATGATGATTGAAACTGCTATTAAGTCTATACTTTTTCAAGGGCCAAAAGTTTTTATTGTTAGGTTAAAGAAAAAGATGAAAGGAAAATAAGTTTAAAATGGGAGTTTTGAGGCCGATTACAGAAACAGAAAATAAAGAAATATTGCTCGGAATGCTTAAAGAATTAGTCCATTTTTTCAACGTTCATAATATCAGGTATTATATTGCCGGGGGGACGTTGTTGGGAACAATTCGGCATAAAGGGTTTATACCGTGGGACGACGATATAGATATCCTCATGCCAAGGTGTGATTATATAAAGCTTTTGAAGTTAGTAAAAGAAAATGCGGAACATTTTCGTAAAATAAACATTGAAATTATTTCGCATAATTGTGATAGGGACACTTATTATAAACGTTTCAAATTCGCTGATACGAGAACTATTATGGAAGAATTTGGAGAAATGCGTTCGGCGGTGTTTATCGACATATTTCCTCTGGATTT
>JAFSBD010000322.1 GCA_017442025.1 Clostridia bacterium | reverse complement strand
TAGGAGGAATTATGGAAGAGCAAAAGATCCCTATGAATCAATCGGCGCAGGAGCCTGCTCCCCGCCCGATCTATCAACCCAAAGCAGAGGTTGAGCAGGGGGGCGGTTATGCCTATCAGAACCCCAACCCCTATCAGAGCACCGCGGGCTATGCCTATCAGCCTGCACCCAAAAAGAATAGTAATAAGGGGCTGATCATCGCCGCCATCATTGCTGTATCGGTAATGTTTCTTTGCTGCGCGGTGATCGTTGCGGTGATCGCGTTTCGGCTGATCCAAACCGATTCCGATAAACTCCCCTCGGGCGAAAACTTGATCGAAAGTATTCTCCCCGGCAGCGAGGACTCTTCCGAGGATTCGGCGTTGCGGGATGAGAATGCCATCTATGATATGCCCGATATCACCACCGAGCAGAAAAAGGGTGAAGAGCTCTCTTTGGTCGAGATCAATAAAAAGGTGAAGGATAGCGTGGTCGGTATCCTCATCGCCATGGATGGGTCGGAGGTGGAATTTTCCGGCTCGGGCTTTATCATCAGCGAGGATGGGTATATCATTACCAACGCCCATGTGATCGAAGGGGCAACCAAGGTGCGGGCTGTTTTGAGCGATGGGATCACCGAATATGATGCCAAGATCGTTGGGGAGGATGAACGCTCCGATCTGGCTATTTTGAAGGTGGAGGCCAGCGGGTTATCCCCCGCCGAATTGGGGGATAGCACCCAACTGGAAGTGGGGGAAACGGTGGTCGCCATCGGTAACCCCTATGGCATGGAGCTGGCGGGAACGGTTACCAACGGCATTGTTTCTGCCCTCAACCGCAAGATCGAGATGAACGGCTCTTATATGACTTTGATCCAGACCAACGCCTCCATCAATCCCGGCAACAGCGGCGGCCCCTTGGTCAACGCCTATGGGCAGGTGGTGGGCATCACCTCCTCCAAGCTGGTGGCTACCGGCTATGAGGGCATCGGCTTTGCCATCCCCATCAACCATGTTGTGGAGATCTCGGAAGAGTTGATCACCTATGGTTATATCAAAACCCGCGCCTATATCGGTATCAGCGGATATGATCTCACCGAATTCGAAGCCAAGGCTAAAAATCTGCATCGGGGCGTCTATGTGCATTATGTTGATCCCGAATGCGATGCGGCGAAAAAGGGCTTGAAGAAGGGGGATATCATCATCGGATTTAACGGCAAGGAGATCCAAACCATGGCCGAACTCAATGATCTGAAGGATTCCTTCCACCCCGGCGATTCGGCCACCATTAAACTCTGGCGAAGCGGCGAAGAACTGGAAATTAAAATCACCCTCACCGAGGCATTCGAATAAACAAAAAAGCGGGCGATGCCCGCTTTTTTGCGCTTCTTCTTGCATTTTCGATGGGATTATGGTAGAATAACCGCAAATATAAAAGGAAGTGAATGCTCCATGCGTAAATTGATGGCTTTTCTGAAAAGAAAGGATATTGAACTTTCCTGGCAACGGTATTTTATTGATGCCCTCGGCGCGATGGCGCAGGGTCTCTTTTGCTCTCTGCTGATCGGGACGATCGTTGAAACGGTCGGTAATCTGAGCGGCTGGGCTTTCCTTAATGAGAT
>JAFSBD010000321.1 GCA_017442025.1 Clostridia bacterium | reverse complement strand
CGCTTCTGTTGAGCTGAAGTAATTCAAGCTAGTATTATACCCCGGTCGGTAAAGCCGATCGGGGTATTTTCTTTATGAGGGTGTTATCAATGGCGGGAAATTTTTCACCATGCAATAAAATAGGGCTTGCTCCGATGGCGGGACCGGGTGATAGTGGATTTCGCCGCATCTGCCGAGAATGCGGAGCAGACTATACCGTTACTGAGATGATCAGCGCAAAAGCTTTGCGTTACGGTGCGGATAAAACGGTTGCTTTAGCGAAATATACCAAGGATGAAACGCCGATTTTAATTCAGCTTTTTGGGCGCGAACCCGAATCGATGGAATATGCGGCCGCTTATATTTGGGAGCATTTCAGCCCCGCCGGCATTGATCTCAATATGGGGTGTCCTGCTCCGAAAATTTTCAATAATCGCGAGGGAAGTGCACTTTTAAGAGAACCTGATCTTGCATCGGAATTGGTGCGTGCAGCGCGCAAGGGCTGTGGCGGTCCGGTTAGTGTGAAAATGCGGATCGGCATCGATAAGCCGGATCCTGCGATCATCGATTTTGCCCGGGAAATGGAATCGGCCGGTGCTGCTTTTATAACAGTTCACGGAAGAACCAGGGATCAGTTTTATTCCGGTTCTGCGAATTATGATGTGATTCGTGAAATTAAGAAATCGGTCTCGATCCCTGTTATTGCCAATGGTGATGTTGTCGATGGTTTTTCGGCTGAGCGAATACTGCGCGAAACCAATGCGGATGGTTTTATGTTGGCAAGAGGGGCGCTTGGTGCTCCCGATGTTTTTCAAAGAATCAAATCCCATCTTAACGGTGCTGAGCAAGAAATGTCGACTCTTGAGAAGCGGTTCGAAATTTGTCGAAAGCATTTGGCATATGCCGTTGATGATAAGGGCGAAGAACGCGCCTGCGTTGAATTTCGTAAGCATATGCTTTGGTATCTCAAGGGCATTCCCGGCGCAGCCGCACTTAAAGTGCAGGCCGGAAGGATTTCTTCTATTGTTGAATGCGAATCTTTGATCGCTGAAATTTTAAATAAATAAACCCGCTTTTGCGATGCAAAAGCGGGTTTATTTATTGGGGTATTATTAGTGAATGCAACGAACGCGGATAACACCTTCAACAGCAGAAAGTGCTGCGGTAATGCGATCAGCGACATCCTTATCGCAATCGATCATGGTATAGGCAAAATCGCCTTTGGATTTATTGATCAGGTTTTCGATGTTGACACCAACACCCGAAACAATTGCCGAGAGGGTGGAAAGCATGTTGGGAATATTACGATGGCAAATGCAGATACGCAGTTCGGAATTGAAGGGAGTGGATACTGCAGGGTAGTTTACCGAATTGTTGATGTTACCGTATTCCAGATACTCGCGTAACTCTTTAACGGCCATAACAGCACAATTATCCTCGCTCTCGGGAGTGGATGCGCCTAAGTGGGGAATGGGAATGGCGTTCTTCATCTGGAGGGTATTTGCATTGGGGAAATCGGTTACATATTTGGAAACCTTTCCGCTCTCCAAAGCTTCAGCAATATCCTCATCGTTGACAAGGTCTGCACGGG
The DNA here is from genome assembly GCA_017442025.1 of Clostridia bacterium. GTDB lineage: Bacteria > Bacillota > Clostridia > Oscillospirales > QAKW01 > QAKW01. Next base: position 1,260 of record JAFSBD010000321.1, on the reverse strand, counting down.
AGAGGTTGAGGATGCGCACGCCATCTTTCATAATAGCGATGGTATCTTTATTAATGCTGTGCTTCGTTTCAGCGGTTAGGGGGGCATGCAGACAAATGTAATCGCAATTTGCGTAGATTTCGTTAATGTCTGTAGCTTTAATAACATGGTGGTTCAGATTCCAGGCAGACTGAAGCGAAATATAGGGATCATAGCCATAAACCTTCATGCCCAGGTGTTGAGCCGCATTTGCCACTAAAACACCAATGGCGCCAAGGCCAATGATACCCAGTTTTTTGCCTAAGATCTCGGGACCTACAAATTGAGATTTGCCCTTTTCAACCTGCTTGGCAACATCATCACCGGTGAGGGTTCTTGCCCATTCAATACCGCCGATAACGTCGCGGGATGCCAAAAGTAATGCGGTGATCGCCATTTCCTTAACGGCGTTGGCGTTGGCACCGGGAGTGTTGAAAACAACAACACCTTTTTCGGCACATTTATCCAAAGGAATGTTATTTACGCCTGCACCGGCGCGAGCAACAGCCAGAAGAGAATCGGGCAGTTCCATATCATGAAGGGAAGCGCTGCGGACGAGAATACCGTCGGGGGTATCGCAAGTATCGGAAATTTGATATTTATTATCGAAGCCGTCCAATCCGATCTTGGCAATTTTATTTAAAGTTTGGATCTTCATCATTACTTATTTTCCTCTTCGAATTTCTTCATATAATTTACAAGAGCCTCAACGCCCTCATAGGGCATGGCGTTATAGATGCTGGCACGCATACCGCCGACCGAGCGATGGCCTTTGATGTTGACAAAACCGTTGGCGGTGCACCCTGCGATGAACTTCTTATCTAATTCATCGTTGCCGGTAACAAAGGGGACATTCATCAAAGAGCGGGATTCGCCCATAACGGTAGGATGGAACATCTCGGATTGATCCAAAAAGTCGTAAAGCAATTTTGCTTTACGCTTATTGTTTTCCTCCAAAACCTTGATTCCACCGAGGTTTTCGATCCACTCCAACACCAGTTTTAAGATATAAATTGCGTATGTAGGGGGAGTGTTAAACATAGAACCATTCTCGGAATGGGTTCTATAAGTAAACATGGTGGGGGTGATCTCCTGGGGATCACCGATCAGATCCTCGCGGATGATAACAACAGTCAGACCGGCAGGGCCCATATTTTTCTGCGCACCGGCATAGATCATCCCGAATTTGGATACATCAATCTCTTCACTGAGGATGGAAGAAGACATATCAGCAACCAAGGG
>JAFSBD010000320.1 GCA_017442025.1 Clostridia bacterium | reverse complement strand
TTCAAGGGCTGCCAGGAAAGATAGCGCATCGCCATCGGCAGGATCAACTGAACGATCTTGGGGAAGGCGAAACGATAGGCATCGGTGAGATAGCGGCAATAGGTATCATCCCCATCCCCCGACCGCAGGCCCTGGGCAATCATATCGTTGACCGCGTCAACGATATAATAGGAAATGTTGCAATCAATATACCGCGCGTTTACATCGGCCGCATAATACTCTCCGTATAAAACGCAATCCTCCGGCATCCGCTCCCGCAGCGCGGAAATAAAGTCCCGATCGGTCTTTAACAGATTGGAGGGAACCGCATGGCCATGCCCCTCGGCATAGCAACGGTTATCCACCCGCAGGGAGAATTCATCCACATAAAGGATATCCACGCCCGTTTCCGCATGGACACGGGGATACATCTCCAAAACCCGCTGCCGCCATTCCTCGTTGGCATGGCACATGCGGAAGGAATCCACCTTATTCACATTGGCGGGATCATCGATAAAGGTATCCTTTTGCGTATTGCCGATGCCCAGATAGTTGCCCTGCTCGTTGCGAACCAGCAGGTGCTTATACTGCTCCAATTCCGGATAGGCTTCGCTCAAAAGGGTGGGATGAAGATAGAGGGAGACCTTCGCCCCTGTTTGCTCCTCGGCCTCCTTGATGGCCGCGCGGAAGGCATCCAGCCCGCCAACGGCATCATAATCCTTTCCGCCGAAATTGCCCCAGAGCATATGCTTATAGTCCTCCGACCAGCTCCAGCCCCAAAGATGCAGGATATCGGGGGTGGCACCGTAAAGGGCGGCCTGCTCTTTTAGAATGGAGAGGAATTTATGCTGCTTGGTTTCTTTATCATACCAAGCGGGATTGTTGGAAATTTCAGGCTTATCAATATAATCAGTGATCTCGGCGATCAGCCAGAAAAGCCGCCGATACCAATCCCGATGCTGGCATTTATAGGGCTGATACCAGGAATCCAGCCACCCTTTATATTCCGTAAAGGCCGCTTTCCAATCCCCCGCATGGCAATAAAAGGCGGTGGACGAGCCGCGGAAGGTTGCTCCGGGGGCAACCTTCATATAAATAGAGGGATATTCGATAAAGGCATCGATATAGCCCAACTCTTTTTGGAATCCGTATTTGCGGACGACCTGCTCCCGTTCCCGGGTGCAGACCGCCAGACCGCCGCCCTGGGCGGGGCTGAATAAATCGAAAAACTGCAAAGGATAGGAGGGCGCCGATTCCTCATAGAAGAAGCAGGTCTCATTGCTCTCTAAATTCTGATATTTCGGCAGGAAATACCAGCTATCCGCGCCGTTCAACTGCTGAACCCCATTCAATGCGGGGAACAAAATGCCGCAGGAGATCTCTTCTGCCCCTTTATTCTCCGCCTCCATCGAAAGGATGAACCCATCCTGATGATCAGGGGTAAAGACGGTGGTGATCCAAAGATCGCCGTGGCGATAGGTGATGCGCGCCGTCTCGCCGATCGAGATGGCTTTCCGCTCGAAGGTTTCGATCAACCGCTCCCCTTCCCGCACCTTCAAAAGGGCTCCTCCAACGGTGAAGGCGGGGGTATAAGCATTTTTCAGCCCGCAGATCTTCAGGCCCGAGGCGGTATCCAGGGTCAGCTCCATTCCACCGTTTTGCAGGATCAGAAGATCCCCCTGCAGCTCCATTTTGGGTGCAAGATCAAAGGCTTTCTCTGCCACCTTGCGGGTTTGAGGAAAGGGGTTGGGCAGGCGGCGCTCCGCCGACTCATTCACGGTAAGTGCCAAAAGAGAAATGTCGGTATCGAGGATGCGGTTTTCAAAGGTGATGCTTTCTACCGCACCATCCGCCCAAACGCCATAGAGGCCATAGCGGCCCTGAAGAATATGCTTGCCGCTTTCCAGGCTGGCGGGGAAGCATTCATCGATCCGCCCGTCGGCATAATGGATCCGAACCGCGAACCGCTCAATATCGCAAGCGCGCAAAGGCATCAACACCGGCTTTTTGACTGTCCCGCCCAAAATGGCGCTTTGCATCTTGCGAAATCCGCAACGTTCGGTGGCTTCGCCGTCGATGGCCAGAGCAAAATAGAGTTCCTTTGCCCCGCCGCCGATGGGAATGGTAATGGTGCTTTCGCGGCTCTCGGGGCGGCAATCCCTCCGCTTGGCGGCAACGCCAAAGTTTGAGATGATCTCTTCGTTGCTCTCCGGGCCGGGAGCAGGGCGGATCATCCCCTCTCCAAAGGAAAAGGGAATCCCTAAAAGCCCACAGTTCCCTTGGGGCAAAACACCGCCGTCGGTAGCCCCGATATCCGCAGGAAGGGAGCTATTATAATAAGCAGAAAGATCGATGGCGCGATAGCCCGCAGCAACCGCCTCTTTTGCCTCAAAGCGGGCAGGCAGTTCCTCTTGCCCGCAGGTATAAAGATCTAAAATTTCAAAGGTGGCGCGGGCGGCCCGCCGATGCAGGATCAGCCCCAGCCCATCAAAATGCTGCGCGCCGATCTTAGCAATAGCGATATGGGGAAACCCATCAAAGATCATTTCCCGCGCATTCAGCAAGGGGATCTGCTCCTCCCCCCTCAAACCAACTAAAATCGGTTGCTCAAATTCATTGATCCGCTGAACGTCCAACGCCCGATAGCGCATAACAATGTATGGATCGGTTTCCACCGGCTCCTTGCCGCAAAAGGTATAACGCTCGCTCAAAAGTGCCTTGCCGCGAAGTTCGAAAAAATTGGAGCCGTTGTCGAAGGAATAATTTGATAGAGATACCATTTTTTATCCTCCTTTCCCATTTCATCAAAAGTATACCATCTTTTTTCAAAAAACAACACCCTTAATTATTATTCAGATAAAAATATTTAAAATGCGATAAATAAACCGCCTTGCAATGGGTGCGCCGCCATGATAAACTAAAAGCAGAAAGGAATAGGCTATGAAACGATTATTCTCTCTTTTGTTGATCTGCACATTGGTTGGCTCCCTTTCCGCTTGCAAAAGCAAGGAAGAAACCTTCGATTTTTCATCCAACCAACCCGATGATTTAGTTTCCTTTGCGCCGAGCGAGGAAGAAACCAATGATTCCCCTTCTAAAGAGGAAAAGAACCCCGCAACCCAAGCCCCCGAAAAGAGCCCCCAAACCGATGGGCAACCGAGCAAAAAGCCCGCATCAAGCAATCATCAGGCCAAGCCTCAAGCGGGCTATCAGGCCCTCACCTGCCGCGCAAGCAAAGATATCTCATGGCAAAAGGTGCGGTTCCGCAACGATGCAGAGGACATCACCGTTGAACTGCACCTGCCCGCCGATTGGGAAATCAAGGACGGATCTGCCAAACACCTGCGCATCCTGCGCGAGAGCCAAGAGATCGGCATTCTGACCACCAACGCCTTTGCCGAGCCATTAGAAACCTTTGAACCCTCCAATCTCAACGCCGATGATAATGAAACTTATGTTTATCGCGCCATCTGTCGGTATCGAGAAGACGGCAAGGATCAATTCTACCACCAATTTGAGATCAACTGCGATCAGGAACCAACCAGCCTGACCGCCTATCTCCGCATCAACTATGCCGAGCTGGATAAAGCCGCCGCAGAAACGGTCTTAAACAGCATTGATGCGGTATCCCGCGCCGAGGTCGTTACCCCCTATTCCAAGGGCAACGGCGCCAAAAAGATCCTGATCTTAGGCAACAGCTTCATCCATTCCTCTAAGATCACCGAGCAATTAAATGAAATGTTCTCCGCTTCGGGGCACTCCCTTAATGCCGAAGGAGTTTCGGTGGGGTATGCCACCGTTGAATCCTATTCCGAAGATAAGGAAATCTGCAATGCCATCCGCAGCGGGGAATACAGTCATGTTTTCCAATGCGGATTTTATTCCAAATATGAAAGCCTGGATGCCTTAGGGATCATGCGGGAGCACTGCCGCGCCGCGGGCACCAACCTGGTGATCTTCCCCGCCCATAACGAATCGGAAACCGCGCCGCAACTCGCCGCCGAAACCTATCGGGATGTGGCCTATCTGGACTGGAAGGGCGAGATCAACGCCCTGATCGAAGGGGGCATCAACAAATGGGAATTCTGCATCGACGATCAGCATAAACACAGCACCCCCTTAGCAGGCTATGTGGGCGCCCATATGATCTACCGCTCCCTTTTCCACCAAGCCCCGCCCCTACCCACCGAAAATTCCCTCATCGGGACCACCCCCATCAAGCTTTTCCCCGACTTTTTGAAAAAAGACGGAACGGAAAAGGTCTATTTCGGAACGATCTATAAGATAAAATAGCAAAACAGCAGGCCTAAGACCTGCTGTTTTGTTTTTTGATTTTAGGCCAAAGTTCAAACCGCCAGAGGCTTACCAAGATGGAGAGGATGGCAAAGCCCTCGCAGGCGACCCCCGCCAGGGAGAAAACATAAGCGTTATAGATCAGCCAGAAAAGGCTGGTCAAAAGGCTCATCAGCCGCAGAATAAGAGTATTTTTATTGCCGTAGCCCGCGTTGGAGATGAGCTTGGCCGCGATAATAAAAATGCTGATCCAGCCCTGCCAGGTAAACGCACCCGCCACCGCAAAAACAGCGGTAAAAACCAAGATCCAGGGCCAGGTCTTCTTCTCCCTGCGCACCAGTTCGGCGAAAAGGAAATTGCGCCCCACACCGATAAGATCCATCGCCACGCCGGTATAGGCGCCCAACAGATAATATTGCAGGACAAAGATCAGCGCGCTGACCGACCGCCAGAATAAAATCCAATAATGCTTTTTGCATTGAAAGGCGATCACCGAAGCGATGATGCCCAATGCGCCGATCCCTTGGATCAGCCAATCGGTGAATTCCATAAAATCAGGCTCTCTTCTTAAAAGCGTTTAATAAAATGTAGAGGATCAAAAGCAGCGCGGTCGCACCGCCCAAAATGGCATACATAACCGGGATCTCCACCCCATGATCGAAAAAGTAGAGATTGCAATCCAGCAGATCCCGCAGCCCATCGGCCACCTCTGCAGGCACTCCCTCTTCTTCCATCGCGGCGAGCACGCCCCGCATGGAATGATTGCGCACCAGCGAGGTGCCGTATGTCCCGGGCAGGAAGGAGATGGCCTTCTGCAACCCTTCCCCAAAGGAAGAGATGGGCATATACGCCCCGCAGATAAAGCCATAGCCTGCGCTGATGATGCTCCCCACCGCCGAGATCTGCCCCTGGGTGGAGAGGAAGAAATTAATGACCGAGGAAAGGGCGGTCCCGAAAAAGACCAGGAGCAAAACATCCAGCGCCAGATAAAGCACATCCGCCGCCGACATATACCAGCCCACCGAATAAACATAAAGCAGGCAGATCCCCATCGAGACCGCGCAGATCAAAAAGGTGGAGATCAGGGTGGCGATATAATAGCTGACCGAAAGGGCGGAGGAGCGCACCGGCGCGATCCGCAGATCCTTGATGGTGCCGTTGGCCTTATCCTGCACCATCAGGAAATTAGAGCAAAAGGCAACGGTGATGCAGGAAACCGCCAAAATGGAGGAGATCAACTGACCGCCTACCAACCCTTCGATCAACTCTTCCGAAAGTTTGATCTGGGCGGGCAGGCCCGCGGTAAAGCTATCGCGATAAACATTGCCGAGAAAGGTAGCGTAAAGCACCAGCAAGATGGCGGGGGTGATGAGGGAGGTAAAAAACATCCCCTTATCCTTAAAGAACAACTTGATGTTTCTTTTGATTAAGATCAAAACCGTCTTCATTGCGTAAGCCCCCTTCCCGTTACCGCCAGAAAGACATCGTCCATCTTCCCTTTGGTGATCTCATAATCGGTGAAAAGCTGCGGGTTTTCCAGGATCAGCTTGGTTGCCGCCGCAGTATCGGCAACCGCCAGCCGATAAGCGTCCCGCATCGGCTCATATGCCGCGCCCAGGGCGCGCACCTGCTCTTCGGTTACGCCGTAGAGGGTGATATAATCTCCGGTATATCGGTTTTTCAGTTCCAAGGGGGTCCCTTCGGCGGCGATCTTTCCGCTTTCCAGGATAACAACATAGTCGGCCTCCGCCGCCTCTTCCATATAATGAGTGGTCAAAAAGACGGTCATCCCCTCTTCCCGCCGCAGATCGGCGATCACATCCCAAATCGTCTTTCGGGTCTGGGGATCCAGGCCGGTGGTGGGCTCATCCAAGATCAGGATCTTCGGTCGATGCAGCAACGCGCGGGCAATATCGATCCGGCGGCGCTGACCGCCCGAAAGCTTGCCCACCGCCCGCTTGAGCAGATCTTCAAAGTCCAAAAGCGTTGCCAATTCTCCCAGCCGCTTTTTAAAGGCGGTGCCGGTGATTCCATAGAGGGCGGCGCGGCTTTGCAGATTATCATAGACCGTCAGCGCACCGTCCAGAACCGAGTTTTGAAAGACAACCCCCAGCCCGCGTTTGAGCTGATCCACATTCCGATCCAGATCGTTGCCGTCGATAAAAACCGTTCCGCTATCCTTCCCCAACTGACCGCACATAATGTTGATGGTAGTGGATTTTCCCGCGCCGTTGACCCCCAAAAAGGCGAAAAGTTCCCCTTCTTTGACGCAAAAACTCAGATCCTGCACCGCGAGAACCTCGCCGAAGCTTTTATTTAAATGCTTGATCTCAATAATATTGCTCATTTTTTCTCCTTACATTCTCATGTGATACAACAGCATTATACCATCGCGTCATCAAAAGAAAAGCCTTTTTTGCTGATCGGTCGAATTCCCGCGCTATCAGGGCAATTAACCGAATAACTCCTGCCCGATATAAGCCTCTTTTAATTCCTTGCTGTTTTGGTTGGTTTTGGTCAGCAACCATTCAAAAACCTCAGGGTTTTGGAAGGTAGGCGTCCAGGAATTATGATCGGTATCGGGGTAGATAGTGAGCATCGCTTCACCGCCCTGCTTTTTTACCGCCTCCACCATATCGATCGATTGCTGCACTTTAACAACATGGTCGATCTCTCCATGATGGGCCCAGACCGGAACATTTACCAGCCGCGCCGCATTCCAGGCCATTCCGCCCCCGCAGATGGGAACGATCGCCGCAAAGAATTTAGGCATACTCATCGCCAACTGCCAGATGCCGTAGCCCCCCATGCTGACGCCCATGCCGTAGATGCGGTCGGTATCGGTGAAGGGGTTTTCATAAACCCACCGCACCAGCATCCGCAAAGATTCAAAATGATCAAACCAAGTATTCTGATTGCATTGAGGTGCAACGGTAATGAAGGGGAAATCGGGATATTGCTCCTCGATGATCTTAAAAAAGGGGTTATCCCGAATGATCATCTCCATATCCCTGCCGCGACCGCCCGCGCCATGGAGCATTATAATAACAGGGTACCGCTCCCCCTCTTTATAATCCTTGGGGTAACGGATCAAAAATTCAAAATTGCCCAGTTGCTTGATCTCTTTATTCATAGCAATTGCTCCTCATTATAAGCCTTTGTTTTCAAATATTATACTTCATTCTTCCATAGATTGCAATTTATAATCTTCTCTTTTTTCTTTTGCAGAAAATTGATCCTTTTTTAAAAAAATCCTTGACAAAATGCCTTCCTATTGATATACTTACTCTTGCTTGTTATGCACCTTTAGCTCAGT
>JAFSBD010000319.1 GCA_017442025.1 Clostridia bacterium | reverse complement strand
GCATTTTATCGTATCCTCCCCAGACGGTGGGAAGATCTTCCATCTCAAAATGGGTGCTCGCATATTTACAAAAAACTTATGGAGGATAGACTCAATTTTTTCGTTTTCGATGCCTGCTTTTTTAAGCTCCAAATACTTATGGATGCACTTCAAATAATCGACAGTCTCCTCATCCTCTGTTGCTCGGATGGCATTGATCGTTTGATTCATGGCGTTCTCATAAGAATTTAACCGAAAATAAGCATACGCTCTGGTTACATTCATCAAAAAACCGTTCAAATGCCCCCGAATCGGAACCCCGGCAGGCTTCCCAAAGGAATGATATCTGCTGATGATCGGTTGCAGCATCCTGCTATGCATCAGCATCACATTAAGTTCATCATTGGTTGCTTTGGCGGGGGCTCTGAGTATTTTGCTTGCCTCATCGGCAATAGAAAACTCCGGGATGGGTTCGCATAATTTTAAAATCAACGCTTCCGAATAACCCGGAATCACAAAACGGTAGCTGGGGAAGCCCAAATAAGAAAAGTTTCTCACATAAATTTGCTTATTGTTCTTCTTGAAAATTTCAAGGACATCCCAAAGCAATTGGCGATTATTTTTATTGCTGTTGTCGGGGAACTCCGCGGGATGGTCCCTACAAGTTAGTTCGTTTGCAAAATAATCTGCGGTATGAAATCCGCTTCCTGTTTCGAGCTGATTGGTGATATTCGCAATGATCGAAAGATCTTCCACCTTCTTTAAGACCCTTCCGCTATGCTTCATGGTGATATTTTTGAGATTTACTCCTTGCAGAAGTTCTGTAAGGGATCGTTGCAAGGCGATCTCAAAAACAGGGTCCGCGGCCACATTTACGCGATAACTGTGCGTTTTTTTGTCGATAAGCCGCGTTGAAACGATAGGGAATCCACTGCCGAAGGAATAATCGAAAATTTCAATATCATAATTTCCCAGCGCCTCGATCTGCTCCAATATTTTTCGAACCACCGGATATTGATAAAGCTTCTCTTTGGAAAACTTTGGAACAGCACCGCCTTTGGTAAGCATCATCAAATTAGCGTGCCGCTCCATAATCTCCGAAAGGGCGTGTACCCATGCTTCCTCGCGGGTATTCCCGGCACAACAACCGTTTGTTCCGTAGATCTGATCAATAAAATCAATGGGGATATCCACATATTTTTGCTCAAACAAACTATAAAAAGGAAGAACCAGTATTTTTCCGTTCTCTTCGCAGGAAACGATTTTACAATAGTTTGCGATGGACTTTCGGGTGATGGAAGGATGATTATACGCACCAACAATATGATCCATCCAATCTCCGGTTTCTTCCAATTCCTCAACGGAAATATATTTTGCATCGGACGCATAGGCTTGCAATTTCAGACCGGGATTTCGGATGATGGATTGATATTTATGGATAAACAACCCATCCTGCAACCGCTCGATGAATTCGCCATATGCGCTCGCCCGCGCCAATTCTTTGGTAATTCCTTTGCCGTTTGATTTTGGAATACCGCCTTTTGCCGATAACGACAAGCTATAGCAGTTTTCTACTCCGGAATCATGCCATCTTTCAGACACTTCTATTTCTAATTTTTCTAAAATCTTCTTGATTCTCTCAACGGTTTCTTCCGGTTTGGCATCTTTGAATTTTTCGTCAACGTACATCACATTCATTCTCCTCAAAACTTATCATAACGATATGATGGTTTTAGATTTTGTTTATGATAAATATTTTTTGTGGTATGCGCGCGATTTTAAGAACTCTTAACAATTCTAATAATGTATTTATAGTAACATAATTCTTAAATATTTGCAACATATAAAGAGCCCCGCAGTTAAGGCTTATTCTTTTGTTTGAGGCTTTGGATTTTTATATCTTATCATCGCAATCATGATGGAACACATGGTGAAAATATCCCCCAACGCCGAGCCATAGGCTTGGCTGAAGAAGTTATAAATAAACCAGCAGGGGGAGCCCATCAGCGAAATCCGACGAATGATCTTTTCATCGTTAAGCCAAAAGGCACCGGTATGGAGCAGCACGCCTGCCAGCGAAAATAAATCCAGCCAGCTCCCGTTAATAAAGGCGATCATGCCTCCCGCCAGGATCATGCAGCCGTTGATGGCGATCAGGATCACCGTCATATGCTTTTGAACAAACTTTGTATGCTTTTTGCCTGCGATAACGGAAGAAACCGTTCCCAAAATATCCAAAACCGCGCCCGAAAACGCCCCCAACAGCAGATATTGCAAAATATACAAACAGCGCGAGATCGCGTTAAACAGAATGATGTTTTTTCTCTTTTTTTGCTGGTAGCTCAGCAAAAACATCGCTACCGCAAACAACCCGATTATTTGAGGTATGATCGGCATAATTTGAGCACTCCTCTGTTCAAAAATACCGCTAAAGTATACCATATCCGCCACTCTTTGTAAAGATAAATCTCCGCCATAAAATGGCGGAGATTTTTTATTGCTGCATTATCGATAAAAATAAATCTTGCGATATCCGTTGGTTGGCTTTCCGATGAAGGCATGTGCCATGATATACCCTTTGGTGAAAAAACCTTCTCCAACATGGCCTCCATATATAAACTCTATTTCTTCTTCCGGGATCCAATCGAAATTAGAAACCGGCAACAATGCTCCTTCGCGCGTATAATCCCCGTCCATTTCCATCTCGGCCAAGAAATTTTCGAATTGGTCTTCGCGGATTTCTATAATACCATACCAGCCGTAATACTCGCCGAAGCGAAAGCCTTTCTCGACAACACATTGGGTATCGGGAATGTTTACATGAAACTTCTTGCTGAAAAAAACGTGATCTTGAAAACTAAATAATGCTATCAGGGTTGCCCCGACCAAAAGGATTGCTCCCAAACAAATAAAAAGTCCCTTTTTCTTCATCTTAGCACCTCTTTTTCATCCGTTTATAACTCTTGCACCGATTTGCGGCAACGTTAACGCTCCGATCCACCTCATCCATAATCTCTATTTTCTCGATTTTGAATCCGTTTGTTTATCGTTTTTTCTATTTTCTTTAAAATGGTTTCGGGCTCATCTTCCAAATCGGCCATCAGGCAATCCATGGCGCAGAGAGCGTCTGCCGCCTCAAGATCGTCATGATAGAACAAACGGTCGAAATCATATTCCATACCATCCACAATCACTCTGCGGCAATCCTCATAATCCGAAAAATGAAAGGTTTCAAACCGATCAACATTCCGTAACCTTAAAAGCTTTAAATAGTAACTTGCGATTTCATCGTATGTTTCATTTATATTTTGGGGGTTCGACATCTCTTCTTCCAACGCTTTATCGAACGATTCTTCAAACTCTTTTGAGTTAAGAATCGCAAACAATTTTTGAAATCCTTTCATAAGATCACCTCTTAAATTTATTATAACAGAAACATCCTTGCATTGCAATAAATACGAACCGCG
>JAFSBD010000318.1 GCA_017442025.1 Clostridia bacterium | reverse complement strand
TGCCTGCCGCATCTGCGGCAGGCATTTTCTTTATTTTAATAGGAAAAAAACTTGACAAAGAAAATCGAGAGGTCTATAATATCTATAATATTTATTGAGAGGAGCAGAAAATGCTAAAAGTTTTCAATCGATTTTATTATAGCACTACGGACTTTCTGCCTGCCTCTTGCGAGAAATAATCTTGCAATCATAGCATCAGAAAGCCCGCGATTCCCTATGCTCCGATTTTGAGCAACCGGAACAGCGGGCTTTATTTATTATCAAAGGAGATTATGAACATGGATCTTTCCCCTAAAATGATGGAATTGGGCAAAAAAAGCTCAGTTATTCGCGAAATTTTTGAATACAGCAAGAAGAGAAAGGCCGAGATCGGCGCGGAGAATGTTTTTGATTTCAGCATCGGAAACCCCAGCGTCGCGGCGCCCGAAAAGATCAACGCCACCATGCAAAAACTGCTGGCCGAAATGGACCCTGTTTTGCTCCATGGCTATACTGCCGCGGTGGGGGATCCGGCTGTCCGCCAAAAGATTGCCGATAATCTCAATGCGGAATTTGATATCGGTGCCCGCCCCGAATTGATCTATATGACCTGCGGCGCGGCCGCATCGCTGACCATTTCTCTGGCGGCGGTTACCAATCCGGGGGATGAGGTGATTGTTTTTTCACCCTTCTTTCCTGAATACCGTGTGTTTGTGGAACACGCGGGAGCCAAATTGGTGATCGTTCCTTGCAAGAAAGAGGATTTCCAACTGGATTTCGAAGCCTTGGAAAAGAGCATTAACCCCCATACCAAGGCAGTCATTATCAATTCGCCCAATAACCCCACCGGCGTGATCATCCCCGCAGGGGATCTGGAACGGTTGGCAAAGATTCTTTCGAAAAAGCAGGAAGAATATGGCCATGCCCTCTATCTGATCGCTGATGAACCCTATCGCAAATTGGTCTGGACTGAAGAGGCGGTTCCTTACGCTACCAAGTTTTATGATAATACCTTGGTTTGCTATTCCTTCAGTAAGGCAGTTTCGCTTCCCGGGGAACGAATTGGCTATATTTTGGTTTCGCCGACGATGAAGAACGCCGTTGATGTCTATGCCGCTGTTTGCGGTGCGGGGCGTGCGCTGGGCTTTGTTTGCGCTCCCAGCCTTCTCCAATTCACCGTTGCCGAATGCCTGGAGGAAACTTCCGATTTTACCATCTACCGCAAGAATCGGGATCTTCTTTTGAAGGAGTTGACCCGTATCGGTTATGAGGTTGTTTCTCCCGATGGTGCGTTCTATCTGTTCTTAAAGGCATTGGAACCCGATGCCAATGCCTTCTATGAGCAGGGCAAGAAGCATGAGCTTTTGCTGGTTCCCAGCGATTCCTTCGGTTGCCCCGGTTATGTTCGGATCGCCTATTGCGTTACCACCGAGCAGATCGAGCGTGCGATTCCTGCCTTTGAAAAACTTTATGAGGATTATCAAAAATGAGTAAATTAGAGGATGCACGAAAAATCATTAATGAAGTCGACCAGGCAATGGCAGAGCTTTTTGCCAAGCGGATGGAGGCGGTCGAAACGGTAGCCGCATATAAGAAGGAGCGGGGCTTGCCTGTTTTGGATGCGGCGCGGGAAGAAGAGGTTCTTCGCCGCAATGCGGAATATATCCAAAAGGAAGAACTAAAATCATATTATGTAAACTTCCTCAAGAGCAATATGGCCATCTCGCGGCGGTATCAGCACCGCCTTTTGGAGGGGATGCGGGTTGCCTATAGCGGCGTTCCCGGTGCTTTCGCCGATATTGCCGCCCGCAAGATTTTCCCCGATGGAAACGCTTTGCCCTATAAGGACTTTAAAGAGGCTTATGAGGCGGTGGTTTCGGGGGAATGCGATTGTGCGGTTTTGCCCATCGAGAATAGCTATGCCGGTGATGTTACCCAGGTGATGGACCTTGCTTTTTTCGGCAATCTGGCGATCAATGGCATCTATGATATGGAGATCGTTCAAAACCTGGTCGGTTTGGAGGGGGCGTCGGTCCATGATGTGCGGGAGGTTTATAGCCATCCCCAGGGTCTTGGCCAATGCGCCGATTATATCCGCGAGCATGGCTTTATTGCCCATGAAGCCTCCAATACCGCTGTTGCCGCCAAAAAGGTGGCCGAGGAAGGGAATTGCGCGATCGCGGCCATTGCCAGCGTGGAAACGGCAGATCTCTACGGTTTGAAAGTTCTGGATAAAAATATCAATGCCAGTAGCATTAATACTACCCGCTTTGCGGTTTTCAGCCGTTATCCCAACAGTAATCCTTTGAAGGATAACTATTTTGTTATGAACTTTACCGTTAAGAATGAAGCGGGCGGGTTGGGTAAGGCCATCTCCGCCATCGGCGATTGCGGATTCAACCTGCGGGCGCTCAAGAGCCGCCCCAGCAAGGATCTGATCTGGGAATATTATTTCTTCGCCGAAGGGGAAGGCAATATCAATAGCCCCGCCGGGGAGAAGATGCTGGCAGAATTGCAAAAGCATTGCAGTAACCTTAAGGTCGTTGGTTCCTTTGAAAAAGAACAAAAATTAGACCGCTGAAAGGAAAAAACATGATTCTATCGATGGATTTAGGGCCCAATAGCTATGATATTATAATCGAGCGCGGTATTCTTCAAAAGGCCGATCGGTATTTTGATCTCAACCGCAAGGTATTGATCGTTACCGATAGCGGCGTTCCCGCGAACTATGCGCAAACGATTGGTGCCTGCTGCGCAAAGCCCTATATCGAAACCTTTCCTCAAGGGGAAGCCAATAAAAATATCCATACCTATCAATCCATCCTTTCCCGCTTGGTGACGGAAGGCTTTTCCCGCACCGATTGTATTATTGCGGTTGGCGGCGGTGTGGCAGGGGATATGGCGGGCTTTGCCGCCGCCTCTTATATGCGGGGCATCGATTTTTATAATGTTCCCACCACCTTGCTCTCCCAGGTAGATTCTTCCATCGGCGGAAAGGTTGCCATTGATTTTGAAAACTATAAAAATATTGTGGGTGCATTTTATCAGCCCAAAGGGGTGCTGATCGATCCCGATGTGCTCCAAACCTTGCCTGCGCGGCAGATCGCAAACGGTCTTGCCGAGACCATCAAGATGGCGGCAACCTGCGATGAAAAGCTTTTTGAATTGCTTGAAACGGCCGACCCGATGGAGCATATCGAATCCATCATCGAAGGCTCTTTAAAGATCAAAAAGAGTGTGGTGGAGCAGGATCCCAAAGAAAAAGGTCTGCGTAAAGTACTGAATTTCGGCCATACCGTCGGCCATGCCATTGAAACAGTCTGCGGTCTGTCGGAGCTTTATCATGGTGAATGTGTTTCCTTGGGGATGCTGATGATGGCGGATGCCGCGCCCCGCGCCCGTCTGCTTGCCGTTTTGGAAAAAGCAGGCTTGCCCACCGCCTTTTCTTATGATAAGAAAAAGG
>JAFSBD010000317.1 GCA_017442025.1 Clostridia bacterium | reverse complement strand
GAGTATTGCCATGCCATGGGCAACGGCCCCGGTGATCTGGAGGATTATTGGCAATGCACCAACCGTCATCCCGGCTATTGCGGTAACTTCGTTTGGGAGTGGTGTGATCATGCAGTCGAGATCAAGACCGAGGATGGCAAAACCGGCTTCCTTTATGGCGGCGATAGCGGCGAGTTCCCCCATGACGGCAACTTCTGCGTCGACGGCTTGGTATATCCCGATCGCCGCCCCTCGCCTGCGGTTGAAGAGTTTAAGAATGTTCATCGTCCCGCCCGCTTTGCCTATGTCGGCGGCAATACCTTTAAGGTAACCAATTATCTCGATTTCACCAATCTTTCCTCCTTGTGCGAGATCACCTATGACGTCATCTGCAACGGCAATAAAATTGCAGGCGGTTGGATCGACCTGCCCGGTGTTGCGCCCCACGAGACGGTCGAATTTGAACTGCGCCTGCCCGAGCTTCCCGAGGGTCATTGTAACGTTCAGTTCTATCTCCATCAGCTTACCGATACCCCTTGGGCAGGCAGAGGCTATGCCCTCGGTGTGGACGATGTGGAGCTGACCGCCTATCAGCCCAAGGCTTATGTGCCTGTTGCGGGCGAGGTTTCCTATACCGAGGATGATGATACCGTGATCGTCAGCGGGGAAGGCTTCCGCTATACCTATTCCAAGCGCCGCGGTCTCTTTGATCAGCTGATGCGCGGGGAAGAGGAGATCCTCTATCGCCCGATGGAATATAATATTTGGCGTGCCCCCACCGATAATGACCGTAAGATCAAGCTTGAATGGATGAAGTGCGGCTATGATCGCGCCATCTTCCGCCCCTATGAAACCGTTGTTGAAAAGGGCGAGGACGGGGTCGTTATCACCGTGAAAATGAGCGCGGGCTCCATTTATTTGCAGAATATCATGGAATTTACCGCTGTGTATCATATTGATGCCAAGGGCGCAATTTTGGTCAAGATCGACGGCGAACGGAATCTCCTGATGCCCTTCCTGCCGCGCTTTGGTCTTCGTCTGTTCCTGCCGAAGAACGCCAACCGTACGGCTACCTATCTCGGCTATGGCCCGGGTGCTGCCTATGTGGATCTGCATCATGCGCAGCATTACGGCCGCTGTAAGGTCGGCGCCCATGTTTATGAGCGCTTTATCCGCCCGCAGGAAAGCAACAGCCATTGGGGCACCGAGGAGATGACCATCGGGGCGCTGAAGGTAACGGCGCAGGATAAGCCCTTCTCCTTTAATACTGCGCGCTTTACCCAGGAGCATCTGACCGAAACCCGCCACGACCATGAATTGGTATATGAAACCGAGATGGCCGTGCTCTGCCTGGATGGCATGATGAGCGGGCTTGGCAGCGGCTCTTGCGGCCCGCAGCTTGCCGAGCAATATCAGGTCAACGGCGAGACCCTTTCCTTCAGCTATGTTTTGGAATTTAACCGCTGATGATCAAAAACATATTGTTTGATTTGGACGGCACCTTGCTGCCGATTACTCGCGCTATCCGCAGGGTGATTTTTCGGATTTGCTGAAATTTGTCGAAGAAAACTGATTTGATTGCCGACGGCTCTGCCGTCGGCAATTTTGCTTGACAACGTAAAACAGTTGTGCTAAAATTAAATAACGCTAAAAGCGGGCCATTAGCTCAGT
>JAFSBD010000316.1 GCA_017442025.1 Clostridia bacterium | reverse complement strand
GGTGGGGGTGAGGCGATAGAGCATGGTGAGGATGAGGGTGCGGATCTGGAAACCGTCCACATCCGCATCGGTGCAGATGATAACCTTATTCCAGCGTAGAGCGTTCAGATCGAAGGGGGGCAGACCCTTTACCGATTTACTGCTGATCTCCACACCGCAGCCCAGCACCTTGAGCAGGTCGGTGATCACGTCGCTTTTGAAAATTTTGGCGTAATCGGCCTTGAGGCAGTTGAGGATCTTGCCCCGCACCGGCATGATGGCCTGGAAGGAGCTATCCCGCCCTTGCTTGCAGGAGCCCAGTGCGGAATCACCCTCCACAATGTAGATCTCCCGCTTGGAGATATCCTTGGTCTGGCAATCGACAAATTTCTGGATCCGATTAGCAATATCCACCGAGCCCGAAAGGGTCTTTTTAACGTTGATGCGCTCCTTTTCGCTCTTTTCGCGGGCGCGCTTATTGATCAGGATCTGATTGGTGATCTTGGCGGCTTCGTTGGGATTTTCAATAAAATAGATCCGCAGATTTTGCCGCAGAAAATCGGTGGTGCATTCCTGAATAAACTTATTGGTAATGCTCTTTTTGGTCTGGTTTTCGTAGGAGGTGATGGTGGAGAAACAGTTGGAGACCAAAACCAGGCAATCCGCCACATCCGCAAAGGTAACCTTGCTTTCTCCTTTATTATATTTACCGTTATTTTTAAGGTAAGCGTCCACCTCGGCAACAAAGGCTACGCGGGCCGCCTTATCGGGCGCGCCGCCATGCTCCAAAAAGCTGGAGTTATGGTAATATTCGATGAGGTTTACCCGATTGGAGAAGGCCACGCAGCAGGAAAGCTTGACCTTATATTCCGGGCGGTCGGCGCGGTCGCGCCCTACCCGTTCATCTTGCCAGAAAACAGGAGCGGAAAGTCCGTCTTCCCCCAAAAGCTCGCGGGTATAGTCCACGATCCCTTCTTGATAGCAATATTCTTTGGTTTCGATGCCGCTCTCGGCTTCGTTTTTAAAGAGGAAGGTCAGCCCGGCATTGACCACCGCCTGCTTTTGCAGAATATCCTCAAAATAAGAGGCCTCCACCGCAATATCGGTGAAAACATCTCGGTCGGGTTTCCAGCGGATGCAGGTGCCGGTCCGCTTGCCTGCAAAATCCTCTTCCTGCAGGCCGCCGATATTGAAGCCCTTTTCAAAATGGAGGGTATATTTCTTACCGTCGCGATAAACGGCAACGTCCATATATTCGGAGGAAAATTGGGTGGCGCAGGCACCCAGGCCGTTGAGACCGAGGGAATATTCATAGTTCTGGCCCTGGTTGGTATTATATTTACCGCCGGCATAAAGCTCGCAGAAGATCAGCTCCCAATTGAACCGCTCCTCCCGCTGGTTATAGCCCACCGGCATACCGCGGCCGAAATCCTCTACCTCCACCGAACCGTCCTTATGGCGGGTAACGATGATCTTATTACCAAACCCTTCGCGGGCTTCATCGATGGAATTGGAAAGAATTTCAAAGATGGCGTGCTGGCATCCGTCCAGCCCATCAGAGCCGAAGATGACGCCCGGCCGCAGCCGCACCTGATCCGGTCCCTTTAGTTTTACGATACTTTCGTCGTTGTACTCGTTCTTTCTTGCCATGCAATCCTCCAAAAGTTTTACTTCACAACTTATAAGTATACCCAAATTTATACATATTGTCAAATGGTATCCGTGGGAAAAAGATATCCGATAAAAAAGGCTTGCAATCCTTATAAAAAGATTGTATAATACAATATTAATAACATAGAAAAAATAAAGGAGAAGGATGTATGAATTACGCAGAGAAAGTTTTAAAAGAAGCGTTGACCTTCGACGATGTATTGCTGGTTCCTGCCAAGAGCGAAGTCCTGCCCAATACCGTTAAGCTCAACACCCGCCTTACCAATAAGATTAAGCTGAACGTGCCGCTGATGAGCGCCGCCATGGATACCGTTACCGAAAGCAAGATGGCCATTGCCATGGCCCGCGAGGGTGGTATCGGTGTTATCCATAAAAATATGACCATCGAGCAGCAGGCCGAAGAGGTTCAGCGGGTAAAGCGCAGCGAGAACGGCGTTATTCATGAGCCCTTCTTCCTTTCTCCCGATAATTTCGTTTATGAAGCGGATGCGCTGATGGGCAAATTTAAGATCTCCGGCGTGCCCATCTGCGAAAACGATAAGTTGGTCGGTATCATTACCAACCGCGATATGCGGTTTATGACCGATTTCAATGTCAAGATCTCCACCGTTATGACTCCCGGCGAACGGTTGATCACCGCCCCGGTAGGCACCACCTTAGAAGAGGCGAAGGTTATCCTGCAGAAGCATCGGGTAGAGAAGCTGCCTTTG
>JAFSBD010000315.1 GCA_017442025.1 Clostridia bacterium | reverse complement strand
GTTCCCCAATGAGGGCGTTTATATCAAGCCCTATACCTTCACCAAGGTCTGCGATCAAAACGGGCGGGTGATTTTGGAAAACCGCATGGAGACCCATACCGCCATGAAGGAAAATACCGCAGCGGTGATGAATCAGATGTTGCAGCACGCCGCGACCTACGGTACCGGCACCAGCGGCAAACTGAATAGCCAGATCATGGGTGCCAAGACCGGTACCACCAATAATGATTTCGACCGTTGGTATGTGGGATATACCAAGTATTATACCGCCGGTGTCTGGGTGGGATATGACCAGCCCGAAACCGTCTACTATGGTGGCTTGAACCCTGCGGCGGTTGCCTTCAAAAAGGTGATGAATCAGGTTCATGAAGGCCTGCCTGCCAAGGCTTTTACCCCCGCAACAGGATTGGCCGCCTATGAGGTCTGCACCGAGAGCGGCAAGGTACCTACCGAACTTTGCAAAACAAAGGTCAGCGGTCAGTTCTTTACCGACGCTCCGCCGACAGCACCCTGCGATGTCTGCGGCGTAGCGGATCCCAACGCGCCGGTTGTTGATCCCAATGCACCTGCGGTGGATCCCAACGCGCCGGTTACCGAACCCGATGCACCGGAAACTCCGCCGGCTGCCACGCCGGAAAATCCCCCTGCCGCCCCTGAAACGCCTGCGGAGCCGGAAACCCCTGCGCCTGCAACGCCGCCGACGGCCTAAACAAAAGAAAAAGAGGATCTCAATGAGATCCTCTTTTTTATAAGCAGTATTAAAATTAAACAGCTCTTTCAACCTTGCCGGAGCGGAGGCATCTGGAGCAAACATAGACACGCTTGGGAGTGCCGTTCACTACCGCCTTCACACGCTTTACATTGGGCTTGAAAGCCTTGTTGCTGCGACGGTGGGAATGGGAAACCTTAATACCGAAGGAAACGCCCTTGCCGCATACTTCACATTTTGCCATGATGTACACCTCCTTGTTCAGGCAAGTAAAAGAAACCGAATTTGGTTTCGTTTGTGCAGTCAAAAATAGTCGTAATTCTTTACGCAAACATTATTTTAACATAGCCGCATAAGAAAAGCAAGCATTTTTTTTGCAAAAAATCAAACATTTTATTTGAACCTTGGCGGGTTCTTTGATATAATATTTATAATATGTAATGAAGGGGGTATTATTTATGTCTGCAGAGCAGAAATTGACCCTGGCTGATATGATGCAACCTATGGCCATGGAAGCCATCTATATGCCCATCGGCGGGCTGGATCGGGAGATCACCTCCACTGATATCAACCGCCCTGCCCTCCAGTTGGTGGGATTCTTCGATTATTTTGATGAAACCAGAATTCAGGTTCTGGGCATGGTCGAGCATACTTATTTGGATAAGCAGGACCCCGAGGAGCGGCGGAAGATTCTTGATCGCTTTTTCTCCTTTAAATTTCCTGCGTTGGTTATCACCCGTAGTATGGATTGCCATCCGGAAGTGCTGGAGGTGGCCGAAAAATATAAGGTCCCCGTTTTGCGCTCTTCCATGCATACCGCCCAGTTTGTCAGCGGTGCGATCTTCTTTTTGAATGACCGCCTCGGCCCTCAGCTTACCATGCATGGTGTTTTGGTCGAGGTCTATGGTGAGGGTATTTTGCTCACCGGCGAAAGCGGTGTCGGTAAAAGTGAGACCGCGATCGAGCTGGTTAAGCGCGGCCATCGCCTCATTGCCGATGATGCGGTGGTAGTCAAGCGGGTTACCTCCACCACCCTGAAGGGAACCGCTCCTTCCAACATTCAATATTTTATTGAATTGCGCGGTATCGGCATCATCAATGCCCGCAAGATCTTCGGTATCGGTGCGGTTAAGGAAGAAGCGATCATCGATATGGAGATCCATCTGGAAAACTGGGATCAGAATAAGATCTATGACCGCCTGGGGATGGATACCCATTATACCAACATTCTGGATGTGGATGTGCCGACCCTGACCATTCCCGTCAAACCCGGCCGAAACCTGGCAATTATTATCGAGGTTGCGGCTATGAACAACCGTCAGAAACGTTTGGGCTATAATGCGGCAGACGAAATCAACAAACTCATTTTAGGAATCGCGGAGGACGACTAATGTATTATCTTGGCATCGACTTGGGCGGCACCAATATCGCCGCCGGCATTGTAAACGATCAAATGGAGCTGATCTATAAGACCAGCATCCCCACCGAATCCAAAACCGGAGAGGATAACATCATCGGCCGAATGGCCAAGGTGGCCAAAATGGCCATCAAAGGGGCGGGGATCCGCGAGGATGAAGTGATCCATATCGGCGTTGGTTCTCCCGGTGCCATTGATTCGGTCAACGGCGTTGTTGTCGGTGCGGAAAACCTCGGCTTGGTCCGAACCGAAATGGCAAAGAAATTGGGTGCTTATTTCCCCGGTAAGCCCGTTTATCTGGGTAACGATGCCAATGTTGCTGCCTGGGCAGAATTCAAGTGTGGCGCCGCCAAAGGGGCAAAGGATGCCATTATGGTAACCCTCGGCACCGGTGTCGGCGGTGGTATTATTGCCGATGGAAAACTGCATACCGGTTTTAATGATATCGGAGGGGAGTTGGGCCATACCGTCATCCAGATGGGCGGCCGTCTGTGCGGATGCGGCCGTAAGGGTTGCTGGGAAGCCTATGCTTCCGTTTCCGGCCTGATCAAGACAACTAAGGAATATATGGAAAAATACCCCGATTCCCTTATGTGGAAGATCTCCGATTCCCTGGATAAGGTCAACGGTTTGACCTCCTTTGAGGCCATGCGTAAAGGGGATGAGGCGGCCCAAAAGGTGGTCGATGAATATCTTTATGCTGTTGCGGCGGGGATCATCAATATGATCAATATCTTCCAGCCTGAGATTCTTTGTATCGGCGGCGGGATCTCCAAGGAAGGAAAATATCTGCTGGATCCTATCAAAAAGCATGTGGAAGCAGAGGCTTATGGCGGCGGTGTATCCAAGCATACCACCCTTAAAATCGCAGAGTTGGGCAACGATGCCGGTATCATCGGTGCCGCCCTGCTTGGAACTTAATTGTAGAAAAGGAAGGATCTGATGATCCTTCCTTTTAATTTTATAAAAGCCCTTGACAATCGCAAATGAAATGATTATAATAATCAAGTACCAAAAATTTAGGGGTATAGCTCAGC
>JAFSBD010000314.1 GCA_017442025.1 Clostridia bacterium | reverse complement strand
TTCGAGAGTTAGTCCGACTACATTAAAAAAGAACCTGGCGTTGATCAACGCCAGGCCCAAAAAGGTTTTAGGTTTTCAAAAACCGGTAGATTTGTTTGAACTTTCTCTTAAAAAGTGTTGCACTTAGTTTGACAATTCATCCCTTAAAAAGCTTGTTCCCGCAGCATCGCCCAAAGATCCTCGCCGTGAGGCAGGGGGGAAAGGGCGGTTTCTGCCGCTTTGGGTTCAAAGGGGATGCCGCAAAGGGCAGTCTCCACCGCATGGGGCAGAGTATGCTCCAAGGCGTCGGTATAGAGGCGGGCGGCTTGGATGATACCGCCTTTGACCTGCAGTTGCAATTCTGCGCCGCCCCAGCCAAACTGCTCCTTACAGGAGAGGGTGAAGGGCAAAGGCGCGCCGTAAAGATGTTCCCGGCTCCCATAGGTTTCTGCCAACGGTTCGACCACGCTTGGATCGGGTTCGGGGCAGGGAATTGCAGGCAGGGCAAAGACCTGCTCAAAAGCGGCGATCAGATATTTTTCCATTTGCTTGCAGGTGAGATCCGGGGCAAGCTCCGAGAGATTAACGACCCTTGAACGAACCGATTGGATGCCCTTGGCCTCTAATTTTGCTTTGGGTGGGGTGAGATAACGGGTCATTTTTTCGGTATCGGCGTTGATGAGCAGAGTGCCGTGGTGATAAGATTTCCCCTTGGAATGGTAAAAGGCGTTGCCCGAAAATTTGCGCCCGTCGGCCAAAAGGTCGTTGCGCCCCGAGCGTTCGGCAAGGATCCCTGCCATGGCGCAGGCGGTTTGGATCACCTGCAGATTTTTAGCAATATCCTCCTCGGCGGTGGGGCAGAGGAAGGTGAAGTTGAGGTTTCCAAGATCATGGTAGACCGCACCGCCCCCCGAAAGGCGGCGGGCAAGGAGCCCTCCTTCCTCTTCCAAAAGGGCGCAGCGGCATTCCGCCCAGGCGTTCTGATTTCGGCCGATCACTACCGTATGGGCATTCTGCCAGAGATAGAGGGTGCAGCCGTTTGGGGGCAGGGTATCCAGCAGGTATTTTTCGATGGCTAAATTATGGTATGGATTGGTATTTTGGCTGATAAACAGCCGAATTTGATCGATCATAGCATCACCCTCTTTATTTTAAGAAAAAAAGTCCGCGCCGTCAATAAAAAATAACAATTATCGGGGAGAAAAAGCATTGACGGAAGGATTTGGTTGTAGTACAATTACTATGGTAAATAATATAAACTACTTATAAAGGAGGAGTTTGTTTTGGCAAATGCTGTAATCATGCCCAAGGCCGGTATCACTGTTGAAAGCTGCATCATCGGCACCTGGGAAAAGAAAGTCGGCGATGCGGTTAAGGTGGGGGATATCCTCTTCACCTATGAGACCGATAAGGCCAGCTTTGAATGTGAGTCCACCGAGGAAGGCACCCTTTTGGAGATCTTCTTCCAGGATGGGGATGAGGTTCCCTGCCTGATGAATGTTTGCGCCATCGGCGCCCCCGGCGAAGATTGCTCCGCCCTGCGCCCCGCAGAGGCCGCTGCTGAGGCTCCCGCCGAAGCCGCCGCACCTGCCGCCGAAGCCGCTCCCGCTCCTGCCGCTGCTCCCGCGCCTGCCGCGGAATCCACCGCAGTTGAGGGAAAGATCGCTGTTTCGCCCCGCGCTAAGAAACTGGCCGAGCGTGCCGGCGTGGATGCCGCGATGGCTACCCCCACCGGCCCCAACGGAAGAATCATTGAGCGGGATGTCCGCACCTTGATGGAGAATCCTGCCGTTGCCGCCGCACCTGCTGCCGCTCCTGCCGCCGCACCTGCTGCCGCAGAGGAAGAATATAAGGATGTTAAGTTCAGCGGGATCCGCCGCGACATCAGCAAGTCGATGCACACTTCCCTTTCGACCATGGCCCAGCTCACCCATAACTCCTCCTTTGATGCTACTGTCATTCTGAATTATAGAAAGCAACTTAAGGCCGCTGAAGGCGATCTTTCCGGCATCACCCTGGGCGATATGATTCTCTTTGCGGTCTCCCGCACCTTGAAGAATCATCCCGATCTCAATGCCCATATGCTGGATGATTCCTCCATCCGCCTCTTCAACCATGTCAACCTGGGCGTGGCGGTGGATACTCCCCGCGGCCTGATGGTTCCCACCATCTTCCATGCCGATGAGATGAGCCTTCTGGAGATCTCCAAGGCCACCAAAGAGCTGGCGGCCCAATGCCGCGAGGGCAATATCAGCCCCGACCTGCTCCAGGGCGGCTCCTTCACCGTTTCCAACCTGGGCAATCTGGGGATCGAATCCTTTACTCCCGTTATCAATCCGCCCCAGACCGGTATTCTGGGCGTGGATACCACCATCGACCGTGTCCGTAAGGGCAAGGACGGCTCCATCGAGATCTATCCCGCCATGGGCCTCAGCCTGACCTACGATCATCGCGCGGTGGACGGTGCGCCTGCTTCCCGCTTCCTCAAGGAGTTGGGTCAGAACCTGGCAAACTTCACCACTATGCTTGCAAAGTGAGGTATAAAAAATGGAACTTTTTGATGTATTAGTATTGGGTGGCGGCCCGGGCGGATACCTCTGCGCCGAGCGCGCCGCGCAAAACGGCCTCAAGGCCGCCGTTTTTGAGAAAAAGGCGCTGGGCGGTACCTGCCTGAATGAGGGCTGTATCCCCACCAAGACCTTGCTCAATTCCTCTAAAATGTATCGCCACGCTAAAGAAAGCGCGGCCTTCGGCGTAACCGCCGAGAATGTTACATATGATCAGGCCAAGGTCATCGACCGCAAGGATCAGGTTGTTAAAACCCTGGTCGGCGGCGTTGGGGCAACGATGAAGGCCAATAAGGTTACCGTTGTTTCCGCCGAGGGCATTATCAAAGGGCGCGGCGCCAATGGCTTCCTGATCGAAGCGGGCGGCGAGACCTATGAAGGCAAGCGGCTTGTTATCGCCGCGGGCAGTGAAACGGTTGTTCCCCCCGTTCCCGGCCTCAAGGAAGGGCTGGCCAGCGGGTTTGTTGTTACCAACCGCGAGGTGCTGGATGAAAAGACCTTGCCCAAGGAGATGGTTGTCATCGGCGGCGGCGTGATCGGTCTGGAGATGGCCTATTATTTCGCCAGTGTCGGCACCAAGGTTACCGTTATTGAGATGATGCCCAAGATCGCGGGTGCTACCGATCCCGAGATCTGCAAGGTTCTGACCGATGCTTTTGAAAAGCGCGGGATGGTCTTTAAGCTTTCCTGCAAGGTGCTGGAGGTCAAGGCCGATTCGGTTATTTATGAAGAAAACGGCGAGAAGAAGGAGATCAAATGCGATAAGGTCCTTCTTTCGGCCGGCCGCAAGCCCGCCACCGCCAATATCGGACTGGAGACCCTCAATCTGGAGATGGACCGCGCCGCCATTAAGACCGACCGCCATCTCTGCACCAATATCTCCGGCGTTTATGCCATCGGCGATTGCAACGGCAAGCTGATGCTCGCCCATACCGCCTATCGCGAGGCGGAGGTTGCGGTCAACCATATGATCGGCAAGGCCGATGAGATGCGCTACGATGTCATCCCCTCGGTCATCTATACCGATCCCGAGGTTGCCAGCGTGGGCTATAGCAAGCAAGCCGCCGAAGAGGCAGGCATGAAGGTCCGCGAGGTGAAGCTCCCCATGTCCTATGCCGGCCGTTATCTGGCCGAAAATGAGGGCGGTAAGGGCTTTATCAAGCTGGTGATCGATACCGATAAGAATCGCTTGGTCGGTTGCCATCTGGTTGGCTCCTATGCCTCCGAGATCATTATGACCGCCACCATGATGGTGGATACCGAGCTGACTCCTTCCAGACTGCAGAAATTGGTATTCCCCCATCCCACCGTTGCTGAAATCATTCGCGAAGCGATTTTTCACTAATATAAAGGAGAGTTGAACCATGCCTAAGAATTTATTCGTTGATCCGAATGAGGTGCGTGCCGCCGGCAAAGTTACCTTTAAGGACATCCCTGTCAACCAGTATAATAAGACCGTGAAGGAAGAGCTCAAGAGCGGCAAATATACCAAAGAAGATCTCATTCGGATCTTCCGCGATATGACCGTTCTGCGTGAGTTTGAGACCATGCTCAACCTCATCAAGACCCAGGGCTCTTATAACGGCATCGACCATACCTATCCCGGCCCTGCCCACCTTTCCACCGGCCAGGAGGCCGCCTGCGTCGGTCAGGCCTACCTGCTGGATGAGAACGATTTTGCATTCGGTTCTCACCGCTCCCATTCCGAGATCCTTGCCAAGGCGCTCTCCACCATCAATAAGATGAGCGATGAGCAGCTGATGGATGTAATGGAAAACTTCCTGGACGGTAAGTGCCTGCGCTCCACCCAGAAGCTGGGCGAGTGCAAGGATGTGAAGGAACTGGCCATCCGCTTTATCCTCTATGGAACACTCTCCGAGATCTTCGCCCGCGAGACCGGTTTCCATATGGGCATGGGCGGTTCCATGCACGCCTTCTTCCTGCCCTTCGGTATTTATCCCAATAACGCCATCGTTGGCGGTTCCGGCACCATCTCCACCGGTGCGGCCCTCTATAAGAAGGTCAATAATAAGAAGGGTATCGTCGTCTGCAACGTGGGCGATGCCGCCATGGCCCGCGGCCCTGTCTGGGAAGCGCTGAACTTCGCCGCCATGGATCAGTATAAGACCCTTTGGGAGTCCCATAACGATGGGATGCCCATCCTCTATAATATCTTTAATAACTCCTA
>JAFSBD010000313.1 GCA_017442025.1 Clostridia bacterium | reverse complement strand
TTCGGCGCAACTGAATGAGCATATCCATCATTATTATGTGGAGGATGCTCCCATCATATCGGACTATGAGTATGATATGATGATGCGTAAACTTTCGGCGTTAGAGGAAGAGTTTCCTGCGTTAAAGTCGCCCATTTCGCCAACGCAACGAGTGGGCGGTTCGGTGGCGCAGGGGTTTGATTCCTATCGCCATGAAGTTCCCCTTCTCAGCTTGCAGGATGCGTTTTCCTATGAGGAACTTCTGGCCTTTGATGAGCGTGTTAAAAAAGATTGCCCCAATGCGCGATATGCGGTTGAATTAAAAATCGATGGCCTTTCAGTGGCACTTACCTATGAAAACGGTGTTTTTGTGCGGGGGGCTACCCGCGGTGACGGGCAGGTCGGTGAGGATGTTACCGAAAACCTGAAGACCATCGGCAGTATCCCTCTGCAACTGAGAGAGCCGGTGAATATTACCGTACGCGGCGAGGTCTATATGCCGCGCAAGAGTTTTGAACGCTTAAATCAACAATGCGAAGAGGCGGGGAAGAAGACATTTGCCAATCCACGCAACGCGGCGGCGGGCTCTTTGCGTCAGTTGGATAGTAAAATCACCGCGGAACGGAGGCTGGATATCTTTGTTTTTAATGTTCAGCAATTTGATGGGCAAATGCCCCAAAGCCATGCCGCGAGTCTGAATTTTTTAAAAGATCTTGGCTTTAAAGTCAGCCCTTACTACAGTCTGTTTTCCGATATTACCGAAGCCTTTGCCGAGGTGGAACGCTTCAATGCGATTCGGGAGGAATTGGGCTTTGATATCGACGGCGCGGTCTTAAAGGTGGATTCCTTTGCGGATCGGGATTTGTTGGGGGAAACAGTGAAGGTTCCCAAATGGGCGGTGGCCTATAAATATCCCCCTGAGCAAAAAGAGACTCTGCTGAAGGGGATCACCATTCAAGTGGGGAGAACCGGAGTGCTGACCCCCAATGCGGAGCTGGAGCCGGTTCGCCTGGCGGGAACGACCGTTTCCCGTGCTACTCTGCATAATCAGAATTTTATTCGGGAATTGGATGTTCGCGTGGGGGATATAGTGGTTGTCCAGAAAGCGGGCGATATCATTCCGGAGGTCGTTCGAGTGATTTTGAGCAAGCGCCCTGAAGAGGCGGTTCCCTTTGTTATGCCGACGGTATGCCCGGTTTGTGGCGGGGAACTTGCTGCAGATGAAAGCGGCATTGCGCTGCGTTGTGCAAACGAGCAATGCCCTGCAAAGATCCGCCGCAAGTTGGAGCACTTTGCTTCTAAAGCGGCGATGGATATTGATGGGCTCGGGCCTGCTATTGTGGATCAACTGCTGGAAAACCGCTTGATTGAAAAGCCCGATGATTTATATCGCCTTGAAAAAGAGCAACTTTCTGAATTAGAAGGTTTTGGCGAAAAATCCGCTGAAAATTTGCTGGCATCTCTGGAATGCTCTAAGGATGCGCCGTTGGATCGGGTAATCTTTGCTTTGGGGATCCGCAATATCGGCTCAAAGGCGGCCAAGCAATTGGCAGAGCATTTTGGCTCTATGGAAGCGATTATCTCTGCATCGGCAGAGGAGATCGGCGCCCTTTATGATTTCGGCGATATTATGGCTGAGAATGTGGCGTCCTATTTTGCTAAAGAAGAAAATTGTGCATTAATCCGCAGATTGCAGGAGGTTGGTCTGCGGATGGAATATCAGCAGTCTGTTACCTCCGACCGATTGGCCGGTAAGACCTTTGTTTTAAGCGGAGGGCTTAGCTCTATGTCCCGCGATGAAGCGGGTGCGGCCATTGAGCGGCTGGGCGGAAAGGTTTCAGGCTCGGTATCTAAAAAAACTTCTTATTTAATATTAGGGGATAAGCCCGGCAGTAAACTTGCAAAGGCGCAGGCGTTGGGAATCCCTGTGATAGAAGAAGATGAATTTCTCGATATGATCGATGTGGAGGGTTGATTAAATGAAGGAATATGAAATTGTAGTTGGTCTGGAGGTTCATGCAGAGCTGAACACCAAAACAAAGATCTACTGCTCTTGTAAAAATAGTTTTGGCGGCGAAGTGAATACCCAATGCTGCCCGGTATGCACCGGTATGCCCGGCGCGCTTCCTGTTTTAAATCGGAAGGTAGTGGAGTATGCCATCCGCATGGGCCATGCTACCGGTTGCACCATCGATACCATGCTGAAGCAGGATCGCAAGAACTATTATTATCCCGATCTGCCGAAGGCATATCAGATTTCTCAGTTTGATATTCCTATCTGCCGCAACGGTGCGGTGGAATTTATGTCCAACGGAGAAACCAAGAGAGTGGGTATTACCCGAATCCATATTGAGGAAGATGCGGGTAAACTTTTACATCAGGATGGCATTCCCTATTCTTTGGTGGATCTCAACCGTTGCGGTGTTCCTCTGATTGAGATCGTTTCGGAGCCCGATCTTCGCTCTTCTCAGGAGGCGCGGGAATATCTGGAAACAATCCGCACCATTTTGCTCTATATCGGCATTTCTGACTGCAAGATGCAGGAGGGTTCCATTCGTTGCGATGTAAACGTATCGGTTCGGCCCAAGGGATCGGATAAATTCGGTACACGCTGCGAAATGAAAAATATTAATACATTCAGCGGTGCGCAACGGGCGATCGATTATGAGGCGGCGCGTCAGATCGAGATTTTGGAAAATGGGGGAGAGATCTTCCAGGAAACCCGCCGTTGGGACGATGAAAAGGGGGTCAATATCCTGCTTCGTTCCAAAGAGGATGCTCAGGATTATCGCTATTTCCCTGAACCGGATATTCCGCCTGTATCGTTGGAGCAAAGCTGGATCGACCAACTGAAGGAAGAAATTCCCGAAATGCCCAATGAGAAGACTAAACGCTATGTTCTCGGTTATCATCTTTCTGAGACCGATGCGGGTCTGATTGCGCGCAATTATGAACGGGCGGTTTATTTTGATGCCTGCACCGTTATTGATGAAAAACTTGCAAAAAATGCCGCAAATTGGATCTTGGGTGATATCGCCAAGTATCTGAATGATCGCAACCAGGAGATCAACACCTTCCCGGTTCGCCCCAACCGCCTGATGGCGCTTTTGAAACTTGTGGATGCCGGTACTATTTCCGGTGCAGC
>JAFSBD010000030.1 GCA_017442025.1 Clostridia bacterium | reverse complement strand
TATTACCTTGCTACCGAAGGAGATTGGTGCAAGGTGCAGTTGGTCAACCAAACCAACGGCGGAAAGATCGGTTATATTCATAAAGACTATCTGCGTTGGGAGTGGTTGGAAACTGCCATGCCTGAAAGTTACCGCGCCGCCATTGAGGCGTTGCAACAGGCCCATCCCAATTGGACTTTCTCCTTTGTGGATGTGGAGATGACCTATGCCAAGGCGTTGGAAAAATACGGTGCGGATAAAGCGCAGTATATTAACCCCTTGAACTATCTTAATGAAACCGATATTTTTGCTTTTTTGGACATTGATACATATGATCCTTCTTCTTGGAATGATGCAGGAATCAAGGCAATCTGGGCCAATGAAAAAGGCTTTTCCAAAGCCGATGCGGCAAACTATTTCAATGCGGCATCTAAGTCCCTTTTGATGAACCCCTATTATATTGCCTGCCGCGCCGCCTTGGAATCGGGCTACGGCACGTCCAAGTATGCCTCGGGCAAGATGGCAGGCTTCGAGGGCTATTATAACTTCTATGGCATTCAATGCTACGACAGTAATCCTGATCAAGGTATGACCTATGCTAAAAACCGCAATTGGAACAGTCTTTTCAAATCCATTGTGGAGGGTGCCAACTGGATTAAGGATCAATATCTGGATGAAGGTGCAACCACCCCCTATTTCTTCCGTTTTGCGGGATTTCAGAATAAATCCTATATGAGCGATGCCAAGGCTCCTTTAAAGGAGGCCGCCATCCTCAAGCGTGCCTATTCCGATCCCAATGCCAAGGCGCATTTTATCCTGCCGGTCTATTCCTATCAGTTTACCGACCTGGATCCCAATGCATGGTATTATCCTGAGGCGATCGGTGCAGTGGATGTTGGGCTTTTTAAAGGAAAAAGCGAGACCGAGTTTGTGCCGAATGAAAACATCACCCGCGCCGAATTTGTTACCGCCCTCTCCCGTTTTTGCGGCGTGGATGTGAGTGCATATGGGGCGGACGTTTTTGTAGATGTTCCCCGGGACCAATGGTATTATAAATACGTCGGTTGGGCCTATTCGGCGGGGCTGGTGAACGGTATCTCCGAAACCGAGTTTGCCCCCGATCGCCCTATCACCCGAGAAGAAATGAGCAAACTGATGGGCGGCGCGCTGGAAAAGGTTCTGGGTAAGCCCCTTACTACCGAGGGTGCCAAAGTCTTTGCCGATCAGAGTGCCCTCGCCGATTGGGCGGTAGAATGGGTGGCAAAATGCAATGTGGCCGGGATTTTCAACGGCGATGATCTGGGCAATTTCAACCCCACTGCCCAGGCGCGGCGCTATGAAGGGGCTTGCGTATTCTTCCGCAGTTATCGAAAATATATAGCATAAGTTTATCAGCCGCACAGATTGTGCGGCTGATACTTTGAGGTGTTTTTTATGACAAAACTTATCCAAAAACTCTTCATCAAAGATTATCAAAATACCGCCGATCCATCGGTGCGCGCCCGCTACGGCACCGTTGCGGGGGCGGTGGGGATCGTTACCAACCTGCTGCTGGCGGGGGTGAAGATCGCCATCGGTGCGGTATTCGGAGTGATCGCCATTGTTGCCGACGGTGTCAATAACTTTTCGGATAGTTTATCCTCC
>JAFSBD010000029.1 GCA_017442025.1 Clostridia bacterium | reverse complement strand
TTATTTAACAACGGCGATTGCCTACACCTCCGCCAAGCCCCATATCGGCAACACCTATGAGATCGTTTTGGCCGATAGCATTGCCCGCTTCAAAAGAATGCAGGGCTATGACGTTTGCTTCCAGACCGGCACCGATGAACATGGCGAAAAGATCCAGCTCAAGGCCGAGGATGCAGGGATCACGCCGCAAAAATATGTGGATAACGTGGCAGGCGAGATCAAGCGGATCTGGGATCTGATGAACACCACCTACGACCGCTTTATCCGCACCACCGACCCCATGCACGAAAAGAAGATCCAGCAGATCTTCAAAAAGCTTTATGAGCAGGGGGATATCTATAAGAGCGAATATGAAGGAATGTATTGCACGCCCTGCGAATCCTTCTTCACCGAATCCCAGCTGGTAGACGGCAAGTGTCCCGACTGCGGCCGCGAATGCCATCCCGCCAAGGAAGAGGCTTATTTCTTCAAGCTTTCCAAATACGCAAAGCAGCTGGAGGAGCATATCGAGGCCCATCCCGAATTCATCTGGCCCCCCGCCCGCAAGAATGAAATGATCAATAATTTCATC
Organism: Clostridia bacterium; assembly: GCA_017442025.1. Taxonomy (GTDB): domain Bacteria; phylum Bacillota; class Clostridia; order Oscillospirales; family QAKW01; genus QAKW01. The sequence goes on along the minus strand of JAFSBD010000029.1, from coordinate 3,708 downwards.
AAGCCCGGCCTGCAGGATCTCTGCGTTTCCAGAACCTCCTTCAATTGGGGCATCCCGGTGGATTTCGATCCCGGCCACGTTGTCTATGTCTGGATCGATGCCCTCTCCAACTATATCACCTTCGCGGGCTACGATCCCGAAGGCAACCATACCGATGGGTATAAGCATTATTGGCCCGCCGATCTCCATCTGATCGGTAAGGATATCGTTCGGTTCCATACCATCTATTGGCCCTGCATCCTGATGGCGCTGGGCGAGCCCTTGCCCAAGCAGGTCTTTGGCCATCCCTGGCTGATCATGAGCGATGGAAAGATGAGCAAATCCAAGGGCAATGTTCTTTATGCCGATGAGCTGGTGGATCTTTTCGGGGTGGACGCGGTACGCTATTTCGTTCTCCATGAGATCCCCTACGCCAACGACGGTATTATTTCCTATGAACTGATGATGGAGCGGATCAATGCGGATCTTGCCAACATTTTAGGCAATCTGGTCAACCGCACCGTTTCCATGACCAATAAATATTTCGGCGGAGAGATCCGCACCCCCGGCGCAGAAACCGAGATCGACCGCGACCTTAAGGCAGTGGCGGCGGAAGCCCCCATCAAGGCCGAAAAGCATATGGACGATCTGCATATCGCCGACGCGATCGACGATATCTTCACCCTCCTGCGCCGCGCCAATAAGTATGTGGACGAGACCGAGCCCTGGATCCTGGGCAAGCCCGATGGCGACCATGATCGCCTGGCGACCGTTCTTTATAATCTCTTGGAATCCATCCGCATCGGCGCCACCCTCTTAAAGCCCTTTATGCCCGAAACTGCCGCAAAGATCTTTGCCCAGCTGAACATCGGCGATCAGACCTTAGAGGATGCCAAAACCTTCGGCAAGCTGGCCGCAGGCGGCAAGGTGGGCAAGCCCGAGATCCTTTTTGCGCGGATCGATATCCCCAAGAAATTGGAAGAGATCAACGCCCAAAAAGAGGCCGCCAAAAAGGCCGAAAAGCCCGCCAAGAAGGAAGAAAAGCCTGAAGGGGTTGCCATCATCGGCATCGAAGATTTTGCCAAGGTTGCCCTGCGGGTGGCCGAGATCAAGACCTGCGAACCCCTCCCCAAGAGCGATAAGCTTTTGCAGATGACGGTCGATAACGGCAAGGGGATCAAGCAAGTCCTCTCCGGCATTGCCCAATATTATAAGCCCGAAGAGCTGATCGGCAAAAAGGTGATCCTGGTGGATAACTTAGCGCCCGCCAAACTGCGGGGTACGCTGAGCGAGGGAATGCTGCTGGCCGCCGATGCACCGAGCGGGGTACGCGTGATCTTCCTGGATGGAGATCTTCCGGCAGGAGCGGTGATCCGATGATCGACGTCCACGCCCATATGAACGACGCCCGCTTTGATGAGGATCGGGCCGAAATTCTAAGAGAAATCAAAGAGGCGGGCATTGCCCGCCTCATCAATTCCGGCTGCTGCCTCATGTCCTGCAAGGACACTTTAAAGCTGGCGGAAGAAAACGATTATATCTATGCCGCCATCGGCATCCATCCCCAGGAAGCGGCCGATCTGGAACTGGGGGGCGAAGCCGCCTGGAACGAGCTTTTGGAAATGCTCGCCCACCCCAAGGTGGTGGCCTTGGGCGAGATCGGTCTGGATTATTATTATGAAAACGTTTCCCGCCCGATCCAGCGTAAATGGTTCTGCGCCCAATTGGAGCTTGCCGAGAAATTGGATCTGCCGGTGGTGATCCATAGCCGCGATGCCATGCAGGATACTTTAGAGATCCTGCGCGCCCATCCCAATAATCGGGGCATCCTCCATTGCTATAGCGGGTCGGTGGAATCCCTGCGGGAGATCTTGAAGCTGGGCTGGTCCATCTCTTTGGGCGGGGTTGTTACCTTCAAAAATGCCCGCGTGGCCAAAGAGGTTGCCGCCGAAGTGCCCCTCGATCGGCTGATGCTGGAAACCGATTCCCCCTATCTTGCGCCCGAGCCCAATCGGGGCAAGCGCAACAGCGCATTGAACCTACCCTATGTGGCTAAAATGATCGCCGAACTCAAAGGGACCACTCCCGAGGAGATCGAGCGTATCACCGATGAAAATGCAATGAAAATGTTTAAAATGGCATAAAAAAACAGGGATCCCGCGGATCCCTGTTTTTTTACTTTTTATGCGCGCCGATGGCGGTTTCGGCATTTTGCAATAAGGTTAAAAGAGAGGTTGCAAAATGGGGATATTTTTCCCGCAAGACCTGCTCATCCAGCGAAGGAACTTCGATCGCCTTTAAGCGGCGGCGGATGGAAAGCTCCAGCTTTTTCATCGCCTCATCGACCATCAAGCCTGCAAATTCCTGCTCCGCGCCAAAGAAGGTCTGAGGATTTTCTTCGTTGGCATCATAGAGGGTGCGATACATTTTATAGACCCCCAATTGGAGATACATCGAAACATCGCCGATCAGCTCTTTATCCCCGATGGTGCCTAAAAGATCCTCCACCACCGCTACCGAATTGCAGATCAGCTTTTTATTGAGAACGGGGAGCAGATTGCCAAAGCCCCGATTTCCCTGCCCCGCGGCATCCTCATCGGGCACCTCTTCCAAAAGGATGGAAGAGCCGTTCTTTTCCAAGGACCGCCCCAAAAGGTAATCCACCGAAACTCCGTAAAAATCGGCGGCACGCACCAAAAAGAGCAACCCGCATTCCCGGATTCCTTTTTCATAATGAGAAAGCAAAGCCTGGGAGATCCCAAGACTTTCCGCCGCCTTTTTTTGGGAAAGGCCGGCTTCTTTGCGCAGATGAGTTAACACACGGGGAAAATCCGAAAGGGCCATTTCTGCTCCTCCAACATTCTAAAGACTACCTTTTAATTATACCTGAATTTCCCTACAAAGTCAAGAAAAAGGGCGCAAAAACGCAGATTTCGGCAATATGTAGAAAATGAGATACCCTCTATATTTTTGGTAAAATTTATGGTAAACTAAAATTAAAGAAAGGGATGCTCCCTTTCAAATACAATTCAAAGGAGATGACCTCTATGAAGGCAACGTATGTGGCAAAAAAGCTGAACCTATCGGAAAATGAGAAGCTGCTGATCGAAAAGAAACTGCAAAAACTGAATAAATTCTTTACCGACGAAGCAGAAGCCGCCATCACCTTCACCGTTGTGCGGGAGGAGGTCGTTGTTGAAGTTACCATCAAGGACCATGGCGTGATCTTCCGCGGGGAGCGGAGCGCGGTGGATAAGATGCTGGCGCTGGACGAGATCATCGACCTGCTCATCCGTCAGGTGCGTAAAAATAAGACCCGCCTCTCTAAGAGCCTTTATGCCGAAGCTCCCGATTTTGATCCTTGGGAGGATGGCGAAGATGATTTCAATCTGGTGCGTACCAAAGAAGTATTCCTGCGGCCGATGGATCTGGATGAGGCCATTATGCAGATGAACCTGCTGGACCATAATTTCTTTATGTTCCTGGATAGCGAGACCGATCGGGTCAGCGTTGTCTACCGCCGCAAGGACGGGCAATACGGCCTGATTCGAAGCGAAAACTAAATTCTCGCGCGAAGCGCATATCGAGCCCAATCGGGCATATCGAATTTGCAACGCAAATATATCGAGCAGAACGTTCGTTCTGCATATCGAAAAAAGAGCAGTCGAAAGACTGCTCTTTTTATATTCAGATCGACGTTACCGTTCCAATGAAAATGGGCAGGTTGGT
>JAFSBD010000312.1 GCA_017442025.1 Clostridia bacterium | reverse complement strand
GGTGCGCGCGGCGGTCAGCAAGCCAGTACTTTGGCAGTTCAATCGGTTAAAGATTATGTTGCGCGAAACGGTTTAACTGAAAAACCCAAAAAGTTATTTGAAAAGATCGTTTCATTTTGCAATGCCAATGTTTTTGCTACGGCAAAATCCAACGAAGATCTGATTGGAATGGGAACCACACTGGTTCTTGCGCTCATATGCGGCGATACCGTTTTCTTTGCCAACATTGGCGATAGCCGAGCCTACCACATAACCAACGGTTCCATTCGGCAGATCACAAAAGATCATTCGGCTGTTCAAGAACTGGTGGATAGCGGTCATATTACCGAACGGCAAGCAAAGCTACATCCCAATAAGAATGTAATTACCCGCGCAATCGGAATTGAGGAGAACATAACCTTCGATTTCTTTGAGGAAAAACTCCAACACGGAGATATTATACTTTTGTGTACTGACGGACTGAGCAATTATGTGGATGAAAACGAAATCCAATTTGAGACTTCCGGCGGGGAATTCGAGGGACTGACATCCCGACTGATCGATCTTGCAAACAGCAGAGGCGGAACAGATAATATCACTGTTGCTGCCATTCAGATTTAAGGAGGATTTAGGAATGGAAAAGTATATCGGACAAGTGCTTAACGATCGGTACATGATCACAGAGGTCGTTGGTGTTGGTGGAATGGCCTATGTTTTCAAAGCCTTTGATAAAGTTTGCAACCGTGTTGTTGCGGTGAAGATTTTAAAAGATGAATTTATGTCTGACGCTCAGTTCCGGCGTCGGTTCACCAACGAATCCAAAGCCATCACCATGCTTTCCCATAACAACATAGTTGATGTTTATGATGTTTCCCTCGAAGGGGATGCGCTCTATATTGTTATGGAATATATCGATGGCATCACTTTGAAGGAATATATGGAAAAGAAGGGCGTCCTTTCGGATGTGGAAGCTCTTCATTTCATCAAACAGATTTTAAAGGGCTTAGCCCATGCCCATGAACGCGGAATCGTTCATCGGGATGTTAAGCCCCATAACATTATTTTGCTCAAAGATGGTACCATCAAGATTACCGACTTTGGCATCGCCCGTCTGACAAAATTCGACACACAAACGATCAGCGATATGACCATCGGTTCGGTGCATTATATCAGTCCTGAGCAGGCGAGCGGCGACCGTACCGATGAGCGAAGCGATATCTATTCCGTTGGCATTATCCTCTATGAAATGCTGACCGGCAAACTGCCTTTTGAAGCAGATACAGCAGTCGCTGTTGCTCTGATGCAGGTTCAGGCTCAACCCGATCTGCCCACCGAGCTCAACGATCAGCTTCGTCAGGGTCTGGAAGATATCACCCTGAAGGCGATCATGAAAGATCCTGCTGTTCGCTATCAGTCTGCTGCTGCTGTTTTGGCAGATATCGTTCAATATGAGGCGGATCCCACCATTACCTTTGATTATTTCTCCGAAGAGCAGAGTGATCCGTTCCTTTCCACCGATAATTCTCCCACACTCTTTGCATCGGACCTTTTGAAAGAGGAACCGGAAGATGCTGAAGAGATGGATGAGGTTGAAGATGAGGAAGAAAATACCTCCAAATTCAGGAACACCTGGTTGCCCATCATTGCAGGCGTGGGAACGGCTGTAATACTTTTGATTCTCTTTGCCTTGGGCGTGATCTTCCAAAAAGAACTCTTTGGCCCCGGAACCGTAAGCTGCCCCAATGTTGTCGGTATGGATCTGGAAAAGGCTAAGGATGAATATAATTTCAAGTTTGTTGTTGGTTCTACCGCCTCCAGTGATAAATATCTGGAAGGGCAGATCATCTCCCAAAGCCCCGAGGCAAACAGCGACATCAAGAAGAAGAGCACCATTACGGTTGTTATCAGCGACGGTCCGGCAAGCATTAACCAAAACGATCCCTCTACTGCAACCAACTATGTTCCTGCGGTAGACGGAATGTCTAAAGCGGCCGCCATTGCGGAATTCCGCCTTCAGGAGATCTCCTATCGTATTGAAACCAGATTCGATGCAAATGTAGAGGAAGGAAAAGTTATTTCTACTTATCCTTCTGCCGGCAAGGAAGTGGATGATGATACGATTGTTACCATTACCATCAGCCGCGGCCCCGAAGAGCCTGATGAGGAAGAACCCGGCGAGATCGAAACGATTATCATGCCCGATCTTTCCAACCTTACCGAAAATGCCGCAAAAACGACATTGAAGAATAACCGTCTGGAAATCGGTACGGTTAAGAGCGAACATCACGATACGGTCGAAAAGGGCAAAGTGATTTCTCAGAGCGTTTTGAAAGATGTTAAGGTAGAAGTCGGTACCACCATTGATATTATTATCAGTCTTGGCCCCAAAGAAGATGCAGGAACCGAGCCGGATGTAAACGATAACCCTGATGGCGGTGATACAGAGCCCGATAATAATCCCAATGACGAGACCCCCGACTCCGGCGATCCCACAACTCCGCCCGCAAGCGATGATACTCCGACCGATAGTAAGCCTGAAGAGAATCCCGGAAACAGTAATTCCAATAATGAAAATACCAATAGCAATTCAAAGCCGAATAACTCCAATAATTCCGGCAATTCCAATAAACCGAGCGCATGATAGGAAAAATCATTAAATTGCTCTCCGGTGTCTACACGGTTGAGACACCGGAAGGGCTCTACCTATGCCATGCGAAAGGGAGTTTTCGAAAAAAAGGCATCTCTCCTGTGCCGGGTGATCACGTTGAAATCCTTGCATTGCCGGATCATACAGGGCGTATTGAAGAAATATTGCCGCGTCGCAATTATATGATCCGCCCGAATGTGGCAAATGTGGATGCTCTCTGTTATGTTTCTGCGTTTTCTAAACCGACGCCTTTTCAATATACGATCGACAAGATGCTCATCATTGCACAAAATCAAAAGATTGACCCCATTTTGGTATTTAATAAAAGCGATCTTGCCGATGAAGAAAATGTTGCGGAATTAGCCGAGTTATATAGCCGCCTTGGTTATAAAGTATTTTGCGTTTCCGCTTCTCTCGGTTCCGGAATGCAAGAACTCCGCGAAGCATTAAAAGATAAGACTGTTGTCTTTGCGGGAAATACCGGTGTTGGGAAGAGTAGCATTCTTAATGCTCTTTATCCTGAACTTATGTTAGAAACCGGGGAAGTTTCCGATAAGCTTGGACGCGGTCGCCACACAACGCGCCACATTGAACTGTTTCCTTCAAACGGAAGTTATATTGCCGATACCCCGGGGTTTGGTGCTTTGGAATTGGAAGGATATAGCATCGAACGATCGGAACTTGCGTCCTATTTTCCGGAATTTGAGCCCTATTTGGATGAGTGCGCCTATTTGGATTGCTCCCATTTGAACGAACAATCCTGCGGAGTTTGCAATGCAGTTCAGCAAGGGCAGATCGATCCCAAGCGATATGATAGTTATCGGCAGATTTATCAATTTTTAAAGGAGGCGGAAACGCCTTGGATCAAAAAGAACGCAAACTAATCGTTTTTCTCGCCGGAGAACTGCG
>JAFSBD010000028.1 GCA_017442025.1 Clostridia bacterium | reverse complement strand
TTCGGATGATGTTTTGTTCCTGGGCGGCAGTGCCGCCGCGCCCGGGGAGGATGCCTTCAGCGCGCCCAATAATTTCTTTTGCTTTTATGAAACCTCCACCGAGCGGTTGGGCAGTGCCCAATATCCCGTTACCGGCTATTGCAGGCTCAATGACGGCCGATTGGCGGTATTGAAAAACGAGCCGGACGGAGCAAATGTATATTTCCGCTCCCATCAGATTCTCTCGGTGGGATCCACCCAAAGCGGCGAAGCCTTTCAGGTGGAGGCCTATCCCTCTAAGATGGGGGCGGCGGTGGAAGGATGCGTATCTCCTCTTTCGGTGGGCTTTGCAGGGAATGAGCCCTGCTTTTTGGCCGAAAACGGCCTTTATAGCGTGCGAAGCGTTTCCGATGAGCTGACCAATCTCAACGAGACCGTGCGCCGCAGTATTCCCATCGATCCCCTTCTGCGGGAGCAGGATCCAAAGTCTGCGCGGTGCATCTGCTGGAAGGGCTATTATCTGCTTACCTTCGGCAAGATCGGTGTTATCACCGACGGCCGAAAGGATAGCAAAGGTGCGTTGCGCTTTTTGAAGTGGAGATTCGGCCATGAGATCACCGCCCTTGCCAAGAAGGATGATGCCCTATATCTGGGGGATTGGGAGGGAAATGTCTTTTTGTTCGGAGAAGGCAGTACCGACGGCGATCTGCCGATGGAGGCCTATTGGCAGGCCCGCCTGCCGGGGGATAAAACCGGCCGACGCCAGATCTTAAAGCGGCTCTGGGCGGCGATCAGCCCTGCCTATCGGGCAAAGCTCAAGGCAGTGCTCTATTGCGGCCAATGCCCCGCACCTCCCATTCAGTTCCGGATCCATCGCCTGGATTTTTCCGATTGGGATTTCGGATCGGTTACCTTCGACGGCAGCCGCTCCATGCGCTGGATGTCTTTGGTGGTATGCCCCATAACAGCAGAGCATTTTTCCATTCGGTTCACCTTAGAGCCGGGGGCGGATCTTTTGCTCTGGGGATTGCGGATGATCTATGAAAAAGGAGGAAAAATGCGATGACATCCTGGTCTGACTTAAAATTCACCCAGCAAGAGCTGGATGCAAAGAACATTACCGACCTTGCCGATCGGCCGAACCTATCGGCGGCTGAAATGAAGGAGCGTCTGGATTGCACCGATATTCGGGTGCGGCTCAATGCCCTTTTGGATCGGATGGATGCGATGTTCGCAAATCAAGAATAAAGGAATAATAAAAATGATTAGTACAGTGGATAAATTGTTGCTCAGCACCGACCAGCAGGCGGAGTTGGAGCGGCTTACCCGCGCCTATCAGCAGTCGGCGGCGATCGGCGATGCGGCAGGGATGGAAGATGCCCATGCCCGCGCCCAGGAGCTGCGTGCATCGGCCGGATATTCCGGCGGCGCGAGCGGGGATCGCTATGAACTGCTCAAGACTGCCGATGCGCCTGCGGGCTATTCCGGCTATGAGGCGTTGATCGATCATTATGCCGGCGGTGGAATGAACGCCATCGCGGCAGGCTATGAGGATCGCCTTGCTCAGCTGGATGATCAGCGGGATGCGCTGGAAGCGCAGGCGGAGCAAAATCAGGCGGGCGCCCGCTCGGCGGTATGGAATGCCCACCGCCTGGCGGCCGACGGTCTGCTCAACCGCGGGCTGGAGAATACCGGCCTGGCCGATGTGATCACCGCCACCGCGTTGAATCAGGCCTCGGCCAATGCCTATCAGGCTCTGCTGGACCGTCAGCAGGATCTGCAGGAAAATGATGCCGCGCGTATATCGGCCCGTGCCGATGCGCTGAACGATGCCGCCGACCTTCAGGCAGAGATCGGCGGCTTGCTGGGGGATGCCTATCAGTCTTTTTATGATGAAGATGCCGCCCGCCGCCAGCAAATCTTATTGCAGCAACTTAAAACCGATGCGGAAAGTCAGTTGCAGCAGCAAAAGGATGCGGCCGATCTCCAGCTGCAAAAGCAAAAGGATGCGGCCGCCAAAGCCCGCGCGGAAAAGGATTATTATTATACCCTGGCCCTTCAGCAACTCAAACGCAAGTGGGAGCTGGAGGATCAGGCCAAGGGCTTATGATGCAGGAAGAAGGGATTTCCAAGGAGTATTGCGCGGCGCGTAGCGGAGGGATCGAGCGGGTGCAGAAGATGGCGGAGCGAAGGCTCAACGGCCATGGCCAGAAGCTGGATGACCTTACCGCCGCCTGCATTCGCCTCACCGCCGCGGTGGAGCGGGTAACGCTGATCCTGGAGCGGCAGGATCAGCGGCTGGATCGCTTGGAAAACCGAGGGATTTTTGCATTTTTGGAAAGCACCGCCGGCAAGACGCTCATCCGTTTTTTGGGGATCGGATTGCTGGTTTTACTCTCGGCCGCATTGGGAGTGAATGTGCTTCAATTGTTAAAGGAGGTATTATAAATATGCATTGCAGTAAAGAAACGGTGGTTCGTACCGTGGTTCTTCTGATCTCATTGATCAATCAGATCTTAACCGTGCTGGGCAAAAATCCTTTGCCCTTCAGCGATGCCGCGCTCTATGAAGGGTTTTCCCTGGCCTTCACCGCAGGCGCGAGTTTATGGGCATGGTGGAAAAATAATAGCTTTACCGCCGAAGCGGTGGAGGCCGATAAATACCTCCATGCCATCAAAGCGGTAAGCGCGGTGGCGGAGGCAGAGGAATGACCCGCCTGCCCATCACCGGCCCCTTTCGGGTTACTGCCGTTTACGGCCAGCAGGGAACTTATTGGAAAAGCGGCCATAAGGGAATCGATTTGGTGGCCGATGATCACCGCATCTATTCCACCTGCGAAGGAACGGTTCGTACCGTTGCCTTTGATGCGGATGGATTGGGGCAATATATCGCCGTTGATGACCAAGAGGGCCAACGCCATTATTTCTGCCATCTGGTCAAGGGAAGCGCGAAGGTCAAGGTGGGGCAGAAGGTAACCCCCCTGACCGTGATCGGAACAATGGGAGCCACCGGCAATGTGACCGGCCTGCACCTGCATTATGAATTGCGGCGCGGCTCCCAGGTGTTGGATCCTGCCGCCTGGCTGGGGATCCCCAATCGGGTGGGCAGTTACCATTCGAATGATTTTCAGATCAAGGAGGAAAAGCCGATGGCTTATCGTGATGAAGCGTCCATTCCCGAGTGGGCGAAGGATGCGGTAAAAGAAGCAACCGAAAAGGGTCTGATGAAGGGGGACGACGAAGGCAACTTCCGCCCCAACGATCCCATCACCCGCGCCGAGATGGCGGTTCTTCTTTCCCGATTATAAAAAAACCGCTACGCTGAAAGCGTAGCGGAAGAAATTAAATTTTACCAAGCAGTGCGGCGGTTTTGAGGATGGCGGTCTGGGTCTTTCCGTCGGTGATCTCGCCGGAGAGAACCATCGCCAACGCTTCATCGAAGGGCATGGTTACCACGTCCAGGAATTCATCCTCATCCAATGCCGCCTTTTGCGGGATCAGATCTCTGCCGAGATAAAGATATGTGATCTCCCCGAGATATGCAGGGGATAGATACATATAGCCCAGAGAGGTGATCTCCTTCGGCAGAAAACCAACCTCCTCGGTTGCTTCCCGCTCTGCCGTCTTTTGGGGATCCTCGCCCGGTTCTAATTTGCCGGCGGGGATCTCCAGAAGGGTTTTATCAATACCGTAGCGGTATTGCTTCACTAAGTAGATATTTCCCTTATCATCCAGAGGCAGGATGCCTGCACCGCCGCTATGGGCGATGCGATCCCGCGGGGCGGTCTTGCCGTTGGGCAGGGAGACGGTTCCTTGATAAACTTGGAAGATAGGGCCGTCATAAACAATTTTTTCATTTAACTTTTTTTCGACATTTGACATGGTTTTTTTCACCTCTTATCTCATATTTTAAAAGGGGTGTCGGTTTTTGTCAAACGATTTTTCTTTACATTCCGAAAGAATTATTGTTAGAATGGAATTACTCCTTCGACGAAAACCGACGCTGCTTCCGAAATGTCGATCCCCGTTTTATATAGGAGTGAAAGTGATGT
>JAFSBD010000311.1 GCA_017442025.1 Clostridia bacterium | reverse complement strand
GGAATCCTGAAGGGGTTCCTCTTCATTTTGTAAATAAAAATTAAATAGTCTGCCTATAATATTGAAAAAAGATAGAAATATAGGTATAATTTGGGATGAAAATGAATCTTTGTTATGATATGAAAGGGGTGCTTTTTAAAAAGTGCTGCATTTAGAAAATATTGTTAAGACCTATAAGGTGGGGGATAGCGTTGTCGCGGCGTTGCGCGGGGTTTCGATGCAATTTCGCAAGAGCGAGTTTGTTGCGATCCTGGGCCCTTCCGGCTGCGGTAAGACCACGCTGCTCAATATCATCGGCGGTCTGGATGGCTATGATAGCGGCGATCTTACTATCAACGGCCGCTCCACCAAAGAATACCGCGACGGCGAATGGGATGCCTATCGCAACCATTCGGTGGGATTTGTTTTCCAAAGCTATAATCTGATCCCTCATCAGTCGGTGCTGGCCAATGTGGAGCTGGCGCTTACCCTTTCGGGCGTTTCCAAAAAGGAACGCCGCCGCCGCGCCGCCGAGGCGCTGGAGAAGGTGGGCCTGGGCGATCAACTGCATAAAAAGCCCAACCAGATGAGCGGCGGCCAGATGCAGCGCGTGGCGATCGCCCGCGCCCTGGTCAATGATCCCGAGATCATCCTGGCCGATGAGCCCACCGGCGCGCTGGATAGCGAAACCAGCGTGCAGATCATGGAGATCTTAAAGGAAATTTCCAAAGATAAGCTGATCATCATGGTTACCCATAACCCCGAGCTGGCGGAGGAATATTCCTCCCGCATCATCCGCTTGCTGGATGGCGAGGTGCTCAGCGATACCGATCCTTATGCCCCTGAGGAGGAAACCGAGGTAGTGGAGGATCGTAAGAAAAAGCCATCCATGAAATTCTGGACCGCTCTTTCCCTTTCCTTTAATAACCTGCTCACCAAAAAGGGCCGCACCTTTATGACCAGCTTTGCAGGTCGATCGGTATTATCGGCATTGCGCTGATTCTTTCGGTCTCCCAGGGTGTGCAGGCCTATATCGATGGGGTGCAGGAAGATACCTTATCTTCTTATCCCATCACTTTAGAGGCGGAAACGGTGGATCTTTCCTCGGTGCTGACCAATGTGATGGGCACCGACCCGGGCGAGCTGACCCATGGCACCGATAAGGTCTATTCCAGCTCCGCGATGTATGAAATGATGAACGCCCTTTCCAATGCGGATGTGGAGACCAATGATCTGGAAAGCTTCAGGGCCTATCTGGAAAAGGAAGAGAATGGGATCACCGAGTATCTCAGCGCGGTGCAATATTCCTATGATCTGGATTTTAATATCTATACCAAGGACGGCGAAGGTAAGATCGTGAAATCCGATGTGATGGAGCTGATGGAAAATATGCTCGGCACCTCTGCCGACAGCACCATGACCAACAGCGCCATGATGCAGGGCTATCAGCAGACCATGAGCATCTGGGATGAGATGCTGGAAGGGGAAAATGGCGAGTTGATCAACCCCTTGGTGAAGGAGCAATACGACCTGATCTACGGTAACTGGCCCGAGTCCCATGACGAGCTGGTGCTGATCCTCAATAAGAATAATGAGGTCAGCGATATTGCCCTCTATGCCCTCGGCCTGGAATCCGAGGAATATATGAAATCGGTGATGGAGGCTTATCTCAACGCCGAAGAGATCGATACCACCCTGAAAAGCTGGACCTATAAAGAGATCTGCGACCGCACCTTCCGCCTGATTTTGGATGCCGACCGCTATCAATATGATGAAAAGAGCGGCGAGGTAACCGATATTTCCGATAACGATACCGGCCTGCGGTTCCTCTATGATAACGGCATTGAGTTGAAGATCGCGGGCATTCTGCGCCCCAATGAGGATGCCGCCGCCAATATGATGACCGGTTCCATTGGTTATACAAGCGCCCTCACCCGCCATGCGGCCAAGGAATCCAATGAGCGGGCGATCGTTCAGGCTCAGCTCAAGGACGAAAAGACCGATATCTTCACCGGCCTGCCCTTCGCCACCGGCGAGGAAAAAGAGCCGATCAGGGAGGAAAAGGTTGCTCTGATCAAGGAGCATTTCCAAGGCTTGGATACCGCCGGCAAGGCGGAGATGTATGCCGCCATTATGACCACCCCCTCCCAAAGCTATCTCGATGAGACTATCGACGGGATGCTTAAAGGCATGGATCGGGCCACCATCGAGCAGCAGGTGATGGAGGCGGCCAAAGAATCTTCCAATATGAAGGAGGAGACCATCAAGGAGTATATCTCCTCCATGGACGATGAGACCCTCTTTGCCTATATCCGCGAGGAGCTGGAAAAGCAGATCAGCGCCCAATATGCGGAGGCCACCGGCGGCCAATTGGCCAACCTGCCCGCCGCTCAGCTGGCGATGCTTCTGGATGGGG
>JAFSBD010000310.1 GCA_017442025.1 Clostridia bacterium | reverse complement strand
GCGGCTCCTGCCAATCATGCGGGCGCGCTGATCAACGCGGTGGGGAGTGATGTTGCCCTGAGCGGGCTGACCATCACCAATGCGGCGGATGCGATCTGGATCGCCGATCAGGGCGCGAAAAAGACCGATACCCGCATGAATATTACCGACTGCACCATTCATTGCACCGATTCGGGCGTGTTTATCAAGGGCAACGGTACCGTTACCGAGGGCCGTACCTATCTGAATATCGAAAATACCGAGATCATCAGCTCCGGTAACTACGGTGTGGTGGGCAACGGAAGCGTTTTGACCGCAGGCAACTTCGGAACGAATATAACGGTGAAAAACAGTACCCTTAAAGCGCTTTACGCCGGCATCTACCATCCCCAGAAGGATAGCGAACTGCTGGTGGAGGGCAGTACCATTGAGGGTATGACCGCCTTTGTTGTTAAGGGCGGCGCAGTAACCATCCGCAATTCCACCGTCAATGCCACCCAATTGGATGATCCTGCATCCAAGATCCAAGAGCCTGCCTTCCGGGGCAACGGCTTTGCCGATACCGGCGCGGGGCTTTATGTGGAAACAGGGTATGATTATCCTTGCTCGGTGGAGATCAGTGGGAACACCACCATTACCGCCCACCATCAAGATGCGATCCTGCTCTTTGAGAAGGGCAATCCCAAATACCGCATCGAGGTCAGCGGCGGGAACTTCAGCCATGATGTTTCGGCCTTTTTGGCGGAGGGCTATTCCTGCGCGCAGGATACCAACGGGCGGTATATTGTAAGCGAAAATTAACTCATAGTATAGAGGGGGGCGGAGAAGAATGCAAAAAAATCAAATCATTCAGGTTCTCTGCCTGGCCCTTTTGATCTGCATGGTTTTGGTTTTGGGGAGCGTAACCTATAGTCGGTATCAATCGACGCTGGAGAAGCCACTGACCTTTCAGGCCAAAACCTTGGCGCAAACCGGGTCCTATCGGATCACCTCGGATAACGGTTGGCAACCATCCGGCGAGGGAATGGTTTTGGATTTCACCCTCTCGGGAGGTGAAAATGCCGAAGCGGGCCGCGCGGCCTGCCTGCGGCTGACCGCGACCGAAGGATTGAGCTCGGAAGTGATGATCCATCTGACAGTAGATGGAAAGATCTATCAAGCAACGCCCCATGCCATCCAAGAGGGCGGTGCGCTATATGTCCAAATGGGCGGCGGAACCGAATTTCGGTTTGCCGATGATTCGGGCGAGTTGAGCTGGCAATTGAAGGAGGCCAAGAATATGCGGCTGACGGTGCTGGGAGCATCGGATCAGGCGTTATTGCGGCTGATTGTAGGAGAACTATAAGGAGGATACGCGTGGCGGATCGCAGAACAAGAAAGATCCATATGGCAACCCTTGGAATGAGCGTATTGCTGATGCTGGGCATCGGGCTTGGTTCCATCGGGGTGGCTTCCGCGCGGTATCAAAAGAATGCCATGGCTTCGACCGTTTACGGGTCGATCCCTGCCGACCCTTCAACTTTAAGCGCGGCGGGGAGCACCTATGATTTCGGGTGCTGGACCTCGGGCGGCGAGGACTTGGATGCAACGATTATTTTAAAAGGAGCGGCACCTTTGAAGGGAACCTTGCGGTTTTCCTTCGATGGGGTTACTGCCGAGAAAAAGGATATTGCCCTGCAGATCGAAGGGATGGCGGGCAAGGAATATGCGGTATCGGAGGCGGATGGGCGGCTGGATCTGCCCTTTTCGCTGGTTCTTTCCGCCCAGAACCGCAGCGGCTCGGCCCATCTGGATGTGGAATGGATTCCCGCAGGGGCGGCGGAGGCAACCCTTTCGGCGCGGTATCTGATCACCTTAAACGCCGATGCCCTTTGTGCGGGCGCGGAAAGCGCACCGACCTTTGAGAATGCGAGCGGATTTTTAACCAACGATCTTTTGCACCTTCCCCTGCAAATGCCTGCGGGCGGGGAAGGAATTCTGCTGGCCCAAGGGGCCACCCTCAGCGGGAAATTTCCCGCAGGGATCTGCTATTACACCAAAGCCTATCCCCAGGGCGTTACATTGCTGAGAGATAGCGTTCTTTATCTGCCCCGCAATGAAAGCGGCGCGGAGGATCTGCTGATCCGCCGCGAGGGAAAGGGCGCGGTGGAGGCGGTGAAGATCACCGCCGGAAGCTCCGACCAATACCAGGCGGCCACCACCCTGACCCCAAAGACCGAGGAGGCTTCGCTTACGGTATCGGGCGGAAAAGAGCCGATCGTAAATAGCGAAAAAGCCCTGACGCTGACTCTTTCGGAAGCCTCTTCCTTGAAGGATTCCGCCTGGAACGATGGAGGGGCGAGCGGCGCGCAGTTGAGCTGGGAGTTGCAAAAGCTTTCCAACGGAACATTTGAAAAAATTACCCCAAGCGCGCAGATGAAAATTACCGCCACCCGCACCAGCGGCGGCGGGAAACTGGAAATTTCCGTTCCCGGCGGCAAGCAGCCGGCAGGAACATATCAATTGATTTTAAAGCAAACCTATAACGGTTACCCGATTCATGCATCAACGGTGCGATTTTTTGTCGATTACCGCTGATGGGCAAGGAGGTTAAGAGTTAAAATGAGAGAAACCCAACGTCAAATTGAAAAATATAAAGCCCAGCTCCCTCATATGCGGGAGCGGGTCGTTGCGTCGTTGCTCCTGCTGGTGGTTGCGGCGGTAACCATGGTATCTGCCTCTTTTGCCTGGATCGTACTTTCCTCCAATCCGGAAGTGAAGGGAATGAATACCACCATCACCTCCAACGGCAACCTGGAGATCGCCCTTGCCAACGGCACCACCATCACCCAGCCCGCCGATTCGGAAGTGGGGGATGGCGGCAAAGACCTGGCGCTGAAGAATATCACCTGGGGTAACCTTATCAACCTGGGCGACCCCATCTACGGCTTGGAGAATATCGTTCTCCGCCCCGCAACCTTGAACACCAACTCTCTGCTGGAAAGCCCCTTATATTCTGCTGGTTACGGCACCGATGGGCGTGTGGATGGCCTGGAGAGTGATTTTGCCTTTGCCGCCTGGGACACCGCTACCGAGACCTTTTTGGCGCAGAATGTGCAATATGGTGTCCGCACCGTTGCATCGGTAACCTATAAGGATGCGGGCGGCGATGTCGCCCTGGCGGCGCGGGTCTCCAGCGCAGAGACGAAGATCGCCGCGGCCAAGACCAATCTGCAAAGCATTGCTAACGCCGATCAGATTGACGATCTGGGCGCCTTGATGCAGCAATATGTGCAGGAGATGGTCAATCAAAAAATGGGCAGTTCTGCATCGGTAATCAAGATCGACCCCGATCATATGGAATCGATCTATGAGTTGATGGGAATGCTTCAAGGCAATATGGAGCTGATCGCCGATGCAATGGCGGAGGATTATAATATTCAGCTGGTTCGCCGCATGGGCAACGCTCATTACGAGGCGAATAAATTTACAGGGGAAGAATTGCTGACCGCCGAGATGGCAACGATCGATGCTAAAATGGCGGCAAAGAACACTTCGGGAGAAGCTGCGGTAGTGCCGGCCAAAAAGAGCTGGTTGACTACCTTACGCACCAAATATGCCGGATTGAAGAGTGATATAGCCAAAATCGAGGCATTGCGCGGCCGCACCGATGTTGTCTGGGAGAATCTGGACGGAACAGCGGAGGAAGACAAAAAGCCGGAAATATATCCCATTGTCAATAATGTCGTTAATGTTGCCTCTGCTAAGATCGACGGAACAGCGTTAAGCAGTCTTGGTAAGGATGCGCTATTGGATCTTCTCGGAAAAACCGATGTAACCGTGGAGGCGCAGTACGGATATCTGAAGGATGCAGACCAACTTTCCGGTGCTTGCGTAAAATCAAAGCAAATAACGCTGACGGTTCGTGCCATGGGCATTCCGAAATCAGTCAAAGGAACGGTAACAACTTACGCATCCAACCCCAACAACAAGGAAAAATATGCGATCACCGAAGAATATAATACCGCCCTTTCCGGTGCTACCAACTTTAAGGGCACCGACCCGGTGGCGGAGGATACCTTCGGGATGGCGTTGGACTTTTTTGTTCGTACCAACGCCTCTAATTCCCACCTGATTTTGCAGGGAAGCCCTGTTTATGAAGAACGGGAAGAGATTGCCACCGGTATTGTGGACGGTGAGAGTGTTACATTATATACCGTTACAGCGGACGAAATTGAATATACCGCCTATAAAGAAGGAAATACCTATTATCGCTATGATGAGAATACCAATATGGCGGGCGAGCAATTAGAAAATGTCCAAAATCCCACATTGAAAAAGGTAACGGTAAAATATGTGGTGGGCTACAACGGTGTTAACCGAGTCTGGGATGAGAATAGTAACGCCCAGATTGATGCGGATAGCACCACCCAAGGTTCGGGCAGCTGTTATGTCTTTTATCCAGGCAGCCCCGAAGATCAGGAAAAATCCCTGCAGCTTCTGGAGCATTTTCGCATCGCCTTTGTTGGCCGGGAGGGCAATTTGCTGACCACCGCTTATATGGACGTGGAGCATTGCTTCGCTCAAACCGGTAAGGTAACGGTTCCGCTGGTGCTTTCCAACACCGGCAGCTATATTACCGGCAGTGATGGAAATGCCATCTATACCATCACCGAGCTGGCGCAGAATGAAGCAACCTTTATCTCAGCGTTGGTCTATCTGGATGGTGTTGGCCTCACCAACGATCAGGTTTTGGCCGCGGGCGAGATCCAGGGCCAGCTCAATCTGCAGTTTGGTTCTTCTTCTGACCTAAAGGCGATGAAAGATCCGGTTCTTATGGACGAAAAATGCCAGGTAACAGCGACCATGGCAGGGGCAACCGAGGTAGACTTTAATATCGCTACCACTGCCGATCTGACCAAGACGATCACCGTTGAAGTCAACGGAACCACCCCCAATAAGGTGGAGGCTTATTTCCTACGGATTATCAATAGCACCCAGGGTGTTCGCCAGGAAAAGATGGTGTTCACGAAGGGTGGCGACGGAAAATGGACTGCAACCCATCAATTCACCTCGCCCGGTACATATATCCTGCGAGAGGTCATGTTGGATGGTACCACCTATGAGCTGGACCATGAACCCATTACCTTCACCGTCAAAGGGTTTGCTATCAGCAGCGTAACCTGCGTGGATAACAACAAAACCTTTATGACCACTGACAAACGGTTTGAAACGACCGTTTCCATCACCTTTGCCGGCGATGAGAATGCAAAGATGCCAACATCGGTAAAGGGTGCCTTTATCCATCAGGAGACCGGTAACCGCACCACTGTTTATTTCTCGCCCGATCAGCAAAATTCCTGGTCCGGCTCGGCGGTATTTGAAACCTCCGGTGAATATCGCCTGGAGCATGTGGAACTGAATAATG
>JAFSBD010000309.1 GCA_017442025.1 Clostridia bacterium | reverse complement strand
TATATCTTATCGCAGGGGTTTATTCAAATTGTTATAGTAAAAGCAGAGCCTTGCCCTTCGGTGGATTGCACCGCGATGGTGCCGCCCTGGCTTTCGGCAATAAGCTTGGCGATGGAAAGCCCCAGGCCGTAGCCCTTTTCGTTATGGGAGCTATCCCCTTTATAAAACCGCTCAAAGACCCGCTCCGCCACCTCTGCGGGCATTCCGATGCCGTTATCCGCCACGGTCAGGGTGGTTTTGCCTTCGGCAGAACCCAAGGAGAGGGTAATGATGCCGTCCTCCTTAGTAAACTTCACCGCGTTATCCAAAAGAATGGTGAGCAGTTGGCGCATCAGCCCGGGATCGCAAAAGGCAACCCCCGCCCCCTCCAATGCAAAAGTTCGGCTTGGATACATCATCTTGAAATCCTGCACCATCTCTTTGCAGAGCGTCTGCAGATCGGTCTGCTCGGGCTTGGTTTGGATCTTGCCGTTTTCGCTGCGGGCGATATAAAGCAGCCGCTCCAAGAGGGTCTGCATATTTTCGGATTGGGCCAGAATCGCCTCGATGGCCTCCTGCCGCACCTCCGGCTCCTCCCCGCCCCAGCGGGAGAGGATATCCGCATAGCCATGGATCACCGCCAAGGGGGTGCGCAGTTCGTGGGATGCATCCGAAACAAACTGCTTTTGCCGCTCATAGGCATCCTCGATCTTATCCAACATGCGATTATAAGAATCCACCACCTCCACCAGCTCGGTGCGGATATCGGCGGTCTCCAGCCGATCGGAAAGGCGGGCGGCCGACATTTTTTCCATCGCCCGCCCCAAAACGCCGATGGGGCGCAACAGCTTGCGGGTGGTGCGGTAGCCAACGATATAACTGACCACCAAAACCAATCCGATGGAAAGCAGGATCAGGTTGATCACGATGGAGAGCATGGCATTTTCCTGGCGCATACTCTTGGCCAGATTGAGATGGCAGACCCCATCCTCCGCCTGCACCTTTTTAGAATAGATGCGCAGTTGCTCGGTCTGATAGTGATGGGCGAAGGGCTCATCGAAGCGAGTGTTATAGGGAAGCTTGCCCGCAAGGTCGCTTCGCCCGAAGGTATAGACCAACGCCCCATCCTCCCGATAGAGGGCGATCTGCATGGCGTTTTCCTCCGCCAGCCGCGCGGCGATCTCCCGATCTAAGCCGCCCGCCTCCAGCGAGCCCGCAACGGTCTGGAGGGTATCGGTGGCGCGGTTTTCGATGGTATAGCCCGTCGCAAACCCAACAAACGCCCCCTGCAATAGCGCAAAGAGCAAAAAGATCAGCATATAATTGAGGGTCAGCCCGCCCACCAAAGATTCGGGCGCATATTCCGCAACAATACGGACAACACTGCCCAACGCCTCCCGCTTTTTCTTTTTGAGCCGATATTTCTTTTCCAGATAGATGGATTTTTGGAGATAGGCTTCCTTTTTATATTCCCGCTTTTCCCGCTTTAGGGCCTTTTGGGCCTCTTTTTTCAGATCCTTGGGCGCGGTCTTATATTTATATTGAAGCTCTTCCTTGCGCATCCGATGGGCATAGCGCAAGCGGGTCTTTTCGGCTTTATAATCCAGCTTCAGGGCGCTTTTATTGCGCTTATATTCCAATTTGATCTCTTGCTTATTCATGGCGTTCACCAAAGGTATACCCCAGCCCCCGCACCGTATGCAGATACTGCACGCCGAACCGCTGATCGATCTTGCTCCGCAGATAGCGGATATAAACGTCGATCAGATTGGTATCCCCCATATAATCATAGCCCCAAACGCCCCGCAAAAGCTCCTCGCGGGAGCAGACCTCCCCCGCATGGGTCATGAAATAGGCCAGAACCTCCCATTCCTTATGGGCCAGATTGAGTTCTTCCTCCTCAAACCATGCCCGCCCCTGCAGGCGGTCCAGCCGCAGCTTGCCGCAACGCAGGATATGCTCCTCGCCCCCTGCGGTATGGCGCAGAGCGGTGCGCACCCGCGCGGTCAGCTCCCGCATGGAAAAGGGCTTGATGAGATAATCATCCGCCCCCAGCTCCAGCCCCTGCACCCGATCGTCGATCTCACCGCGGGCGGTCAGCATAATGACCCCCATCTCCGAGCGTTCCCGCAGGGCTTTAAGCAGAGCAAAGCCATCCATCTTGGGGAGCATCACGTCCAGAAGGGCCAGATCGTATTCCCCGCTCAATGCGGCGGCCAGCCCCTCCTCCCCATCATAGGCGCAGGCGCAGGTGTAGCCCTCCCGCTCCAGCTCCAGGCGGATCATCCGAGCGATATGGATCTCATCTTCGATTATCAAAATCTTTTCAGCCAAGGGATGCGCTCCTTTTTTAAATAATATTATCATTCTAACATATTTTTCTTCATTTTTCAATCATCAGACAAAAAAGCCGACTGCTTCAGGCAGTCGGCTTTTTCTTATTTCACAACAAGATCGGAAACATCTTCAAAGATAAAGTCTTCCCGGGCATCGCTCATGAAGCTATCCACCGAAACATTCTCTAAGGTCAGCCCCTTGATATGGCGGAAGAAGATTCCTTTGGCGGGCAGATTCCAGCCCATATTGGTGATCTCGGGGTATTTGCGGGCGGGCTCGGGCACTTCCCGCTCATATTCCTGCACCCCGCCCACCACGCGCATACGCACGTTTTTCAGAGTGATATTCTCCAAGGGATGGTCGGGCATCCCGCAGATGCCGGAGGTGATCTGCCAGGCATCCTCTCTCCCGCAACGCTCCTGCCCTTCCTCCACCGGCTTGAAATGCCAGGGAATCTGATAATAGTCTTTATCTTTATAACTAAAATAGCTGGAGGGCATGATGGGATAGGGCTCATAAGGCCCCTCGACGGTAATGTTTTCAAGCGTAACATTACGCACCGCGCCCACCGACCGTCCCTCAGGGCCGCGCATCCGATCTCCCAAAGTGATATAAAGCAGACCGTTGCAGTTTTTAATGTTGATATCCTTCATTTTAAGCCCATCGATCACCGCACCGTCCACACTCTCGATGGCAACGGCGGTGATAACGCTATCATAAACCTCGATATTTTCAAAAAGGATATTTTCAAACCCACCGTTGGTCTCGGTGCCGATCTTGAGGGCGGAGCAACGGCTCTTGACGCGGCAGTTGCGCACCTCGATATTTTTGCAGATATCGATGCGGTTAAGGGTATAGGAGGATTTGAAAACGATTCCATCGTCCCCCGATTCCACATCGCAATCGTAGATCTTCACATTCTTGCAGTTATCGGGGGAAATGCCGTCGATAAACACCCGCATTTGAATGCCATGGATCTCCACCTCATTGCAACCGGCAAAATAAATAGCCAGATCGGTAACGTTATTAAGGGTAAAATCCGCCAGCTCCACCCCGTTGCATTCCTTCAGCGAGATGCCCTTTGGGCCCCGATGGCGGATCGCTTCCCCGCGCACCCCATCCTCATCCCAAACGCACCGCATATCGATGACGGCAGGCCCGATGATGGAAATATCCTCGCAATATTTACCAACAAACATAGCCAGATCAAAATAGGAATGGGAAGCATCCTGATATAAGGGATAAGCAATTTCTTCCTGCTGGGCATAGGCATAAAAATCCAAGGCACCCAAAATATGAGTACCCTTTTCAAAGGTGATATGAACATGGCTCTTTAAAAAGACCGTTGCCAAAACATAGATCCCTTTCGGGAAAAAGACCTCGCCGCCCCCTGCCCCATGGCAGGCATCTACCGCCTTCTGGACTGCGGGAGAATCCAGCGTGATCCCATCGGCCTTTGCGCCGAAATCCAAAACATTGAAAATTTTCATTGCTCTATCCCTTCCGTTTTTGTTCTTAGCATTATTTTACCATGGCAAGCCTTGCTTTTCAATCAATTTCCCATTCATTTTTTCTTGCTTTATCAAAAATAAAATGACACTTCATTAAAAAGTGCCATTTCTTATTTGGGAATATAGGTCTGCGTTTCTCCTTTCAGCAATGCGCAAAGCACAGCCTCCGCCAGTTTCAGCCCTGCAACGGCGGGAACATAGGAGATGGAACCCACCGTCCGCTTACCGCCATCTTCGATGGGAGCAACAGCCATCGTCGGCGCATCGGAATAGAGCATCTTCAATTTGCGAAATTTGCGTTCCTTTAAGGCAAGGCGCATCTTCTTCGCCAGCGGGCAGCCGGCGGTCTTATCATAATTTGCGATCTTCATGCCATCGGAGATCAGGCGATTGCCTGTCCCGCAGCAAGCGATAAGGGGAATTTCCTGCGCTCTGCAATGCTCCGCCAGCAGCAGCTTGGCAGGGGCATCATCGATGCAATCGGCGATAAAATCAAAGGGCCCTGCCAGCAGTTCAGAGGCGGTCTGTTCATTTAAAAAGGCGTTAAAGGAATGGATCTTCAGATCCGGGCAGATGGCTTTCGCCCGCGCACAGGCCACCTCGGCCTTGGGCAGGCCGACGGTCTCGGCGGTGGCCAGGATCTGGCGGTTGAGATTGGTCTCGGAGAAGGTATCTCCATCGATAACAGTGATCTCCCCGACCCCTGCGCGCACCAACGCCTCCAGGGCATAACCGCCAACACCGCCCAGGCCAACCACCAAAACATGGGACTGCCGCAACCGCGCCAGCCCCTCTTGGCCTATTAAACTTTTGGTTCTTAAGAATCGATCCATATCTCTCTTTTCTATCTTCTCTTTTTTGCAAATTTGAGATGGATTTTCCATTTCTCCAACCGAAGGCGTATACCGATACTCCGAGGGCGGAAAATGGGAAAGACGCTCAAATTTGCAAAAAAGTCCCCCACAATGCCGATAGTCTACATTTTATGACCCCAAAAGGTCACAAGGTGGGTTCTAGCCGGGTTGGCCTCACAGGCTTCCGACGTTGGGCCTTCTGGCCCAGGGCCGGCATGCTCACAGCGCCCGAACGCGATCCCGTTTCGTAAGTGTAGGCTCAATGAATGCAGACCACGCACACCGCAGGGGGAGTTTCTTTTTTATTTTTATTCTTCGCCGATATCGTATTCCTCGCCGAGGGCTTCCTCAAAGGCGGGAAGTACGCTTGCCAGCTCCTCATCGTCGATGGTAACCAGCAGTTCTTCGCCGTTATCATCTTCGATGGCCTTCAAAACGATCATCCGACCGTCGCTGTCCAGCTGCGCCTGGGGATCGTCAAACTGCTCGATCAGGCCGACATAGGTGATGCCGTCGCAATCCACACTGCCCAGCACCTCAAATTCAATTTCGCGACCGTCCTCATCGGTCAAAACAACAAAATCATTTCCATATTCGTTTGCCATGTTCATTCGCTCCTAACTTTATTATACGCAATTATTTTACCACAATACTTATAAAAAATCAATAAGACAAAGCACCAACGGTAAAAAGCAGGCGGGAATAAAATTGACCACCTTAATTTTCGTCAGCCCCAGCATATTAAGGGCGATGGCCACGATCAGCAGCGAGCCAACGCAACTCATCTCCCCCACCATCTCATCGGTGAGAAATCTTGCGATGGCACTCCCGCCGAGGGCAATGGTGCCCTGATATAAAAAGCAGGCAGGTCCCGCAAAGGCAACCCCCACGCCCAAAGAGGAGGCCAGGATCATGCAGGCAAAAAAGTCGATCAGCGTTTTGGCAAAGATGGTGGTATGATCCCCCCGAATGCCGCTGTCCAACGCGCCGGTAATGGCCATCGCACCCACGCAGACCATCAAGGTAGCGGAAACAAACCCTTCCCCGAAGGTGGAACCGCTCCCGCCCTTGGAGAACTTCTGCTGCATAAATGCGCCGAAGCGATTCATGTATTTATCCAGATCCACCCAATGCCCCAGCGCACCGCCGATGGCAATGGAGAGGATGCTGATGAGGAAATTACTGCCGTCGAAAAGACCCTTGATGCCGATAGCCAAAACGCAAAGGGCCATCCCCTGCATCACGCCCTTACTGATCCGCTCGGGCAGGCCTTTTTTCAATAAAACGCCGATCAACGATCCGATAATTATTGCTATTCCGTTGATGATACTGCTATATAACGCCATAGGAATGCCTCACTTTCTTTTTGTATTCTACCACGCTTTTTGGCAATTTTCAACCGAAAGACCAAGAAATGGGTTTTAATTTTATGGTATAATGGCAAAAATAAAAAAGGCTCTTGAAAACGGCGGTTTTCATGGTATAATAATGGATGGTAAAGTAAAAAATATTTTTAGGAGGCTACAAACATGTCTGTTAAAGTTGCTATTAATGGTTTCGGCAGAATCGGCCGTCTGGCTTTCCGTCAGATGTTCGGTGCCGAAGGTTATGAAATCGTTGCCATCAACGATCTGACCGATGCTAAGATGCTGGCTCACCTGCTCAAGTACGATTCCGCTCAGGGTCGCTACGATGGCCACGAAGTTGTTGCCGGCGAAGGCGAGATCACTGTCGATGGTAAGACCATCAAGATCTATGCCGAGAAGAACGCTGCTGATCTGCCCTGGGGCGAGATCGGTGTTGACGTTGTTCTGGAGTGCACCGGTTTCTATACTTCCAAGGAGAAGGCTTCCGCTCATATCGCCGCCGGCGCTAAGAAGGTTGTTATCTCCGCTCCCGCAGGCAACGACCTGCCCACCATCGTTTTCAGCGTAAATGAAAACACCCTCACCAAGGAAGACAATATCATTTCTGCTGCTTCCTGCACCACCAACTGCCTGGCTCCCATG
>JAFSBD010000308.1 GCA_017442025.1 Clostridia bacterium | reverse complement strand
GATGCTCGGATGGATCATAGCGATGGCAGCAGCAAAGACTCAAGCGAATATCGGGGAAATAACCCTCATCAAATACAAAACGGTCTTTGCGCTCTAAATACTTTTGCATATTCATACCTCTTTTGCAAACACAAATAATTCAAGCCTGATTTCAGGAGAGGGATTTCACGTTTGCTTACATAAAGTCAAATCGATTTTACCACATATCGTTAAAAATTGCAACATAAAATTAAAAAAATATCCATATTTTTGCAACCTGTCGGTAAAAATGATTTTTTAGGTTAAAAATGGTTTTACTTTATGTGGACAACCCATTTCTTCCTTTACATCCACTTTGTTTTTTGATATAATGAATGAAAACGCAAGAGCGAGGAAGGTTTATGAACAAATTCGTTTTATTTGGCTTGATGATCCTGGGAGCAGTTATTATATATCTGCTCCTGGACTATATCGTTAAACGGTTTAAAAAGCCTCAAACGGTTCAGCAATGCGTAATGAACGCCATTTATTTTATTCAATTGAAGCAGTATCAGGCGGCATTGGATCTTTTGGCACGAATGGAAGCAGATCTTGCCATTACCCCTGAAGAAATGTGCGATGTTTGCATTCAAAGAGCCGACGCTCATAAAGGGCTGGCGCAATATAACCAAGCGGTGGAAGCCTATGAGGTTTTATATGAGGCGTTGCAGGAGAGCGAGCGCCCCATCAAACGCAACGACGCCCTTCTTTCGGAACTGAAGGAATGCTACCGAATGGCAGAGCGGGAAAATGATTTTGAGAAATGGGACGCATTATTTACCCCCAAAGAGGAAACAAAATGAGAGAACAAATTCAAAAGCTTTATCCCCGCGCTCAATGGGAAACGCAGGTCGCACGTTATCAAGAGGGCGCAGAGCAATTTCGCAAATTATTCGGCTACGATCATGCATATATTTTTTCTGCCCCCGGGCGGAGCGAGATCTGCGGAAACCACACCGACCATAATTTAGGTAAAGCGGTTGGCGCCGCCATTGACCTGGATGTTTTGGCCTTTGTCGGCCCCCGGGAAGATTCCATCATCACTATCCATTCCGAAGGATATGCCCCATTTATGGTAGACCTTACCGATCTTAGCCTTCAGGAAAGCGAAAAAGGTTCTTCCTCTGCTTTGGTACGGGGAATCGCCTATAAAATGGCCGCAACCGATCGGAAGATCGGTGGATTTGATGCCTATACCACCAGCAATGTTTGCAAGGGTTCGGGCCTTTCCAGCTCCGCCGCCTTTGAGGTTACCATCGTTTCCATTCTGGATCATTTATATAACAACGGGGAGCTGCCTGCCATGGAGATGGCCAAAATCGCCCAATTTGCCGAGAATGTTTATTTTGGCAAGGCGAGCGGTCTTTTGGATCAGCTTTCCTGCGCCCACGGCGGCATGATCGCCATTGATTTTCAAGATCCCGATCATCCCATTGCTACTCCCCTGCCCTTTGATTTTAACCAAACGGGATATGATCTGGTGATCACCGATGTTGGAACCGATCATGCAGATCTCACCGCCGACTATGTTGCTATTAAAGAAGAGATGGAGAGCATCGCCGCCTTTTTTGGCGAAAAATACCTCCGCAAGGTGGATCCCAACGCATTCTATCAAAAGCTCCCCCACCTCCGCGAAAACATTTCCGAGCGCGCATTGCTCCGCGCCATCCATTTCTTTCAGGAAAACG
>JAFSBD010000307.1 GCA_017442025.1 Clostridia bacterium | reverse complement strand
GCGTTTATGCAACGGATGAAAACGGTATCATCCGCATTCCCAAAGAGGACGTGGAGAAATTTGCCCGTTATAATTTCGATTTCCCCGGCGAGATCAAAAACCGCGATGTGGAGGTCGGCGGGGGCTTTGAGTATGATTCCCTCTCCGGCTGTTATAAAGTGAATGCGGCAATGGGTAATTCTATGATGGTGCCCAATGTTTTGGATATCAAGACCGATGAGGAAAAGGGGGAGACTACCCTGCTGGTGGATTGCTATCAGAGCGATGGGCTGACCGGCGAGGATATTACCCAGGATCCCACCAAATTTGTCAAACGCATCACCATCACCCTGCGCAAGGTGGAGGAGACCATGACCATCAACGATGAGGAAGTGCCGGTAAGTAATTATCTTTATATTTCCAGCGCGCTGGTGGATGAGACTGTTTCGGGCGATAAACTCGCAGATACAGAATAATAAAGGAAAGGGCTGCTGCATCGCTGCGGCAGCCCGTTTTTAAAAATGATGGAAGAAAAAAACATTTCGGCCTACCGTTCCTTTCGGATCGGTGCCTATCGGAATAAATATGAAAAAGCGTTGCTTTTCGGCGGAAAATCTTTCACCTTCGGTGCGCTGATGGTGCGGGCGGAATACGCCTATAATACCTTCCGCCAGATGGGGATAGAGGCGGGGGCGCGGGTTTGCCTGTGGCTGCCCGATTGCCCCGATCTGCTGGCCTCTTTTTACGGTTTATCCCGCCTGGGAGCGGTGGGGGTGTTGGCCCATCCAGATTGCTCCCCGCGGGAGCTGAAAAAGCAGATGGAAGCCGCGGGAGCGAATGTTTTGCTCACCACCGCCGGGCGGTATGCCCGCTATTGCAAGCGGCAGGAGCCCTTGCCCCAAAGCGACCTGATTCTTTGCCGCCCCGAGCGGGATATGAAGGGTGTTGCGCGGAGCATCTATCTGCAAAAAGAGCGATTGGAGGCGGCGGAGGATGAGGGCTATCTGCTGGATCAGATGATGGCCGAAAACCGCTATAGTTCCTTGGAAAAACCGGCCGCAGAGGATGCGGTGATCTTATTTGGAACAAGCTGTTTTATCCAAGCCAATCCCATCACCTATCAGGCGGAAGAACTGGCCGAAACCATCGGTCAATTCTGGCGTCATAAGGAAGGGGTTCAGACGGTTTATGTTGAAAATTCCTTTGCCACCGAAGGGGGATTTTTAGCCGTCCATAGCGCCCTTTCGGCGGGGAAAACGGTGGTCTGGAGCGTGGGCGAGCCCTTGCCGATGCTCCAAAAGATCCGCCCCGATTTCTTGGTGGCAACCGAAGAGTTTTTCTGGCTCTTTCGCCAAAATACCGCGCAATTTAAGGGAAAATGGACCAACCTTTCGGGCGGGTATCAGATCGGCAAAAAGCTGACGCCTTTGATGGAAAAATTTGCTTCCCGCGCCATGGCTGAATGCGGTGGTGCAGGGGTGCTCGGCGGCCCGCCGATCCCCTTGAAGGTGCGCAGGGAAGATCTTTATTTTATGCGGGACTTCGGGGTGCGCCTTGGGGATATGGAGCAAGAACTTTCCCGCCTCAAAGGGGTGGCGGCCTGCCGTTGCCTGGAGGAGGGGGGCATCCGCCTGTTATTGGTGCCCGACGGTAAGGAATCCGCAGGGCGTTTGGGGCGGAGCATTGCCCTATGCTGCAAGCAGGAGATGAACCGTTTCCATCTGCCGAACTCGGTGGAATTTTGCGCCAAATTATAATTATATAAAATTATAAAAAATACTTTACGAACGTTGAAATTTGTGATATACTACCATTATTATTCAAAAATTTAATTTTTAGGAAAGGACCGTCGCATGGGAACTGTCATCAGTATTGTTTCCGGCAAGGGTGGCGTGGGGAAGACTACCCTTTGCGCAAACCTTGCTTTTGCCCTGGCGCTGGAAGGGCGATCGGTGATCGCGCTGGATGGGGATCTGGGCTTGCGCAATCTGGATATCCTTTTGGGGCTGGAAAGCAAAGCTCCCTTCGATCTCATCGATGTTTTGGAGGATCGTTGTCCTGTGAGCAAGGCGATCGCGGTGCATGATACCCTGCCCAATCTCCATATGATCCCCGGCTCGGAGGATTATACCGCCTCGGTGGACAAGCGGGCGATGCGTCGGCTCTGCCGCTGGTTGGCGGACCATTATGAATATGTTTTGATCGATGCCCCTGCAGGGGTGGGCGAGGGCTTTCGCAATGCGGTATTCAGCGCCCAGCGCTGCATCGTTGTATCGACTCCCGACCTCACCTCGGTGCGGGACGCGGGGCGGACCGCTTCCATCATAACAGGAATGTGCTCTATCCCGACAGAGCTTGTTATCAACAAGGTGCGCAAGCAGATGATGAAGAAGGGGTATATGCGGAATGTGGATCAGGTGATGGATTCGGTATCCCTGCCGCTTTTAGGGCTGGTGCCCCATGATGATGAGGTGGTGATCTCGGCCAATCGCGGCGGGATCCTGCCCCAAGAAAAATCCCATACCGCCGCCGCTTTTAAGAATATTGCCGCTCGGCTGGAAGGGGAAGATATCCCTCTGGCCGCATTTTGGAGAAAGTAATTAGGAGGATCAAAAAAGAGAATGAACATCGCTTTGATTGCCCATGAAAAGAAAAAGGAATTGATGGTGCAGTTTTGCATCGCTTATGCGGGTACTCTTGCCAAGCATAACCTTTGCGCCACCGCCACCACCGGAAATCTGATCGCAGATGCCACCGGGCTGAATATCAATAAAGTATTGAGCGGCCCCCATGGCGGCGAGGATCAGATCGCCGCGCGGATCTCTTATGGTGAAATCGATGTTTTGCTCTTTTTCCGCGATCCTCTCACCCCTACCACCCGGGAGCGGGAGGAGCTGAATATCCTGCGCCTTTGCGATGTCCATAGCGTGCCGGTGGCAACCAATATCGCTACCGCCGAGGTGATCATCATGGCGTTGGAGCGCGGCGACTTGGATTGGCGCGAAGTCAGTCGGCAATAATAGTTTATGATCCCTGCTCTTTGAGCGGGGATTTCCTATGAATACAGAAGGAGAGATCAAGTAAAAATGGCTCAGATTACAGCCCCCAAGGGCACCCAGGATATCCTTCCCAAGGAGTCCGGCCGCTGGCAAAAGGCGGAAAGCATCATGCGCGAGCTTTGCGCGCAATACGGTTTCAAGGAGATTCGTACACCGGTATTCGAGCATACCGAAGTATTTGTGCGGGGTGTGGGGGAAACCACCGACGTGGTTACCAAAGAAATGTATACCTTCGAGGATAAGGGCGGCCGCTCGGTTACCCTCCGCCCGGAGGGGACAGCGGGGATCGTCCGCTCCTTTGTTGAAAACGGGTTGTTCAACGAAGCACTGCCCACCAAGCTTTTTTATATGATCCAATGCTTTCGCTATGAAAAGCCCCAAAAGGGCCGCTTGCGGGAGTTCCATCAGTTTGGCCTGGAGCTTTTCGGTGCGCCCGATCCCATTGCGGACGCTACCATTATTTCGCTGCCCTACCGCCTTTTCAAAAAAGTGGGGTTGGAGGGCATCTCGCTGGAGCTCAATTCCATCGGCTGCAAGGAATGCCGCGCCAAATACCGCGAGGCGCTGATCGCCTATTTCCAAAAGGATGAGGAGCAGCTTTGCCCTACCTGCCGGGAGCGGTTGCAGAAGAACCCCATGCGGATCCTCGATTGCAAGAGCGAGATCTGCCGCGGCATCGCCAAGGATGCCCCGCTGATCACCGATTATCTTTGCGGCGATTGCAGTGAGCATTTCGAGGCGGTGAAGGAATATCTTTCCATCATGAAGATCGATTACCGTGTCAATCCCCGCATTGTCCGCGGGTTGGATTATTATAACCGCACCGTTTTTGAATTTGTCAGCGATCAGATCGGCGCCCAAGGCACTGTTTGCGGCGGCGGGCGTTATGACGGCATGACCGAGCAATTCGGCGGTGCGCCTCAACCGGGCATCGGCTTTGCCATGGGCATGGAGCGGTTCATGCTGGTGCTGGAGCAGGCGGGAATTAACCTCGAAGAGGATAACGGATGTGATCTTTTCCTGATCCCGCTGGGAGATCGCGCTTGCAAGGAAGCGGTGCGGATCGCCGATGAACTTTTGGATCGGGGCGTGAGAGTGCAATATGATCTGCTGCGCCGCTCGGTAAAGGCGCAGATGAAATATGCCGATAAGATCGGCGCCGCCCGCACTATGGTGCTGGGGGATAGCGAGCTGGATGAAGGGGCCGCCACCATTAAGAATATGGCGGACGGTTCTCAAAAGAAGGTCGCCTTGAATGAATTGCAGGAGGAGTTTGAGCAATGAGAAGGACAAATTACTGCGGGGAGATCACCCCGGAGCAGATCGGCCAAAAGGTAACTGTTTGCGGTTGGGTCCAGCGTCAGCGGGACCTGGGCGGATTGATCTTTATCGATCTGAGAGACCGCACCGGGCTGGTGCAGCTGCAGTTTGATGAATCGGTGAATAAGGAAGCATTCGATGTTGCATTCGGTGTGCGTAGTGAATATGTTCTGGAAGTAACCGGAACGGTGGCCAAGCGCGGCGGCGCGGTAAACGAAAACCTCAAAACCGGCGCGCTGGAGATCCTTGCCGATACCGTTAAGATCTGGAGCAAGGCCAAAACTCCGCCCTTTGAAATTGTTGAGAATAGCAATGTAAACGAAGAGCTGCGGCTGAAATACCGCTTTTTGGATCTTCGCCGCCCCGATCTGCAGGGCAATATTCTGATGCGCCATCGCATCACCAAGATCACCCGCGATTATTTTGATGAAAACGGGTTTATCGAGATCGAGACCCCCATGCTGATGAAATCCACCCCCGAGGGCGCGCGGGACTACTTGGTGCCCAGCCGCATCCATCCCGGCTGCTTCTATGCATTGCCCCAATCCCCTCAGATCTATAAGCAGCTTTCGATGGTGGCGGGCTTCGACCGCTATATGCAGATCGCCCGCTGCTTCCGGGATGAGGATCTGCGGGCCGACCGTCAGCCGGAATTTACCCAGATCGATCTGGAGATGTCCTTCGTTGAGATGGAGGATGTTCTGGCCATCGGCGAAGGGTTTATGGAACGCGTTTTCCGCGAGGCATTGGGCGAAGAGATCAAGCTGCCCCTGCCCCGCCTGACCTATAAAGAGGCGATGGAGCGGTATGGCTCCGATAAGCCCGATACCCGCTACGGCATGGAGATCTTCAATATCAGCGATATTGCCGAAAATTGCGGATTTTCGGTTTTCAGCGGTGCGGTAGCCGCGGGCGGTAGCGTGCGCGGCATTAAGGCTGAGGGCGGTGCAGCCACCCTCACCCGCAAGGAGATCGATAAGCTGACCGAGCATGCCAAGGGCATCGGTGCCAAGGGCCTGGCCTATATCCGCTGGATGCCCGAAGGAATCAACTGTTCCTTCAGCAAATTTATGACCGAGGATGAAATGAAGGCGATCTTAGAGCGTGCAGGCGCGAAGGAAGGGGATGTCCTCCTCTTTGTTGCCGATGGGAAGAACAGTATCGTTCTTGGTACATTGGGCGCGCTGCGTCAGATCGTTTCCGATAAATTGGGGATCGAAAAGAAGGGCTATCAGCTCCTTTGGATCACCGAATTCCCCTTCTTCGATTGGGATGAGGATCATAACTGCTGGGTGGCGATGCACCATCCCTTCACCTCCCCGATGGATGAATGCCTGGATTATCTCGAGACCGATAAGGCCAATGTCCGCGCCAAGGCTTATGACCTGGTGCTCAACGGGGTGGAGCTGGCCAGCGGTTCCATTCGGATCACCGATCCCGATCTGCAGGCAAGAATGTTTGATATGCTGGGCCTTACCCAGGAGGAAGCCCATCTGAAGTTCGGCTTCCTGATGGATGCTTTTCAATATGGCGCGCCGCCCCATGGCGGTATGGGCCTGGGATTGGACCGTTTGGTGATGCAGATGCTGAACCTGAAGAATCTAAGGGATGTTGTTCCCTTCCCCAAGGTGCAAAATGCCTCTGAGCTGATGAGCAACTGCCCCGCCGAGGTATCGCCGGAGCAGTTGGAAGAGCTGGGAATTGCGATCGTCCAAAAAGATTAACAGTTTGTTTATAGCATTGCGGCAAGCGTTATGCTAAAATGAAATCAATAATAATGAAGTTAGGAGAACGTTCATGATCGAGGTAAAAAATATCGTGAAAGCTTATGGCGATAAATACGCTGTAAACGATATCTCTTTCAAAATCGAGCCGGGCGAGATCGTTGGTTTCCTCGGCCCCAACGGTGCCGGTAAATCCACCACCATGAATATCCTCACCGGTTACCTTTCCGCCACCAGCGGAACGGCCTATATCGATGGGATCGATATTTTGGAGGATCCCACCGAGGCCAAAAAGCGCATCGGCTTTTTGCCGGAGCAGCCGCCTCTTTATATGGATATGACGGTGAAGGAATATCTGGAGTTTGTTTATGATCTGAAGGGTTGCAAGTTCCCCCGCAAGGAGCATCTGCAGGAGATCTGCCAGCTCATCAAGATCGAGGATGTTTATAACCGCATGATCAAAAACCTTTCCAAAGGTTATCGTCAGCGCGTGGGCTTCGCCCAGGCATTGGTGGGCAATCCGCCCATCCTGATTCTGGATGAGCCGACGGTCGGCCTGGATCCCCGCCAGATCATTGAGATCCGCAACCTGATCAAAAAGCTGGGTAAAAAGCATACCGTCATCCTCTCCACCCATATCCTGCAGGAGGTGCAGGCGGTCTGCGATCGGATCATTGTCATCAATAAAGGGCAGCTGGTTGCCGATGGCAACGCCGAGCAGCTTACATATAAGACGGCAGGCAACCGCCGCTTGGTTGCCCGCATTGCCGGCGGTAAGACCGAGATCAAAAAGGCCATCCGCGCCATGGACGGCGTTTTGGCCGCCGATGAGCTGGGCCAGAAGGAGCAGGGAACTACCGATTTCCTGATCGAATGTCAGCCCAGCGTGGATATCCGCAAGCCTCTCTTCCGTATGTTGGCGGAGCGGGGCTGGCCGTTGATGGGCCTGAAATCCATGGAT
This sequence comes from Clostridia bacterium, assembly GCA_017442025.1. Lineage (GTDB taxonomy): Bacteria > Bacillota > Clostridia > Oscillospirales > QAKW01 > QAKW01. Next base: position 4,086 of record JAFSBD010000307.1, on the reverse strand, counting down.
ATGTCCCTGGAGGATGTATTTGTCAGCCTGATTGCCAATGAAGGAGGTGCTGAAGCATGATCGCTGTCTGGAAAAGAGAGCTTCGCTCTTATCTCAAATCGCCGGTAGGCTATGTCTATCTGTTCCTCTATGCAATTTTGGCGGGTTATTTCTTCAGTACCTATAACCTGCAGAAGTATAGCTCCGAGGTTTATTATTACTTCTATGTCAGCAGTTATGTTTTGACTCTGGCGATCCCCATCCTCACCATGAAGCTTTTCCCCGATGAGCGCAAGAATAAAACCGATCAGATCTTGATCACTGCGCCCATCAGCATCACCAAAATGGTAATGGGTAAATTCCTGGCTGCCTATTCTATGTTTCTGATCAGCCTGATTCCCAGCCTGATCGCCATGGGATTCCTCTTTGTTTTCGGCAATGTGGAGGTCGGTATTATGTTGGGCAGTTATGTGGCTCTGCTGCTGGCAGGCGCGGCCTATATCGCCGTTGCCATGCTGATGGCGGCCATCACCGAAAGCCAGATCATCGCCTTTATCATGGGCTTTTTCGCTCTGCTGGTCTTTGCCCTTTGCGAGGTGCTCAAATCGGCGCTGAACAGCAATATTGTCGATAAGATCGTCAATGTTCTTTCGGTCTCTTCCCGCTTTTTGAATCTCTCCAGCGGGTTGTTTGATTTTTCTTCGATCTTCTATTTCTTTAGTTTGACCGTTGTATTTTTATTCTTAACGATTCGCGTGATCGATAAACGGAGGTGGAGCTAATGGCATTCGGAACCAAAAAAGATGCGGCCTCGGCTGCCAAGGGCGTGCCCTTCTTCAAGAGCCGTAAATTCAAATACGGATCGGTCTCCACCGGTCTGACCATCGCCTTTATTGCGGTGGTGATTATCATCAATGTCATCTTCTCTCTGCTGGCCGACCATTTCTCCTGGAAATTGGATATGACCTCCTATAATCTCTATAGTATGTCCGATACCTCCCGCGAGACGGTCAATGCCCTCACCAAGGAGAATAAGATCGATATTACCGTTGTTTATAACGAAGAGGATTTCCCCCAGCAGCTGGGCGAAACCATCAAGCGGTTTGCGGCCCTTTCTTCCAATGTGGAATATAAGTTTGTAGACCCTGTGGTCAACCCCTCTATCCTGACTTCTTTCGGTGAGGAATATACCATCTCCGAAGGATCGGTTGTTATGGAAAACGGCAACCGTCGGCGGGTGATCACCCCCGATAATATGCTGGAGCAAAATGAGGAGACCGGTGCTATCACCTATAAGATGGAAGAGGCGTTGGTCTCGGCACTCCTCTATGTTACCAAGGATGAGATCCCCAAGACCTATTTCATCACCGGCCATGGAGAGGCGGGTTATGAGGCATTGATGGGGCTCATTGCCAATAACGGTGCGGATGTGGAAGAGGTTCAGCTCAATCAGCTGGAAAAATTCGATGATCTTGCCCGCGTCATGGTCATCTGCGGCCCCATGCGGGATTATTCCGAAAATGAGATCCGCCAGCTGCAGGAATTTATCTCCAATGATTATAACTATGAGCGGGATATCTTCTATTTTGCCAATCCCGAAGCCCCTGCCATGCCCAATCTGGAAGCCTTTTTGGCCGATTGGGAAATTAAAGTGGAAAAGAATATCGTTTTGGAATCCGATAGTAATAGTGCCTCGGCTTATGCCACCAGCACTGCTACCGTTCCCCTTTATCTGATTCCTTCCTATACCGATTCCGAGGTTAGCGGCATTACCATTCAGCCTTCTTATCAGAGCGTTGTTCCCAATGCCAGCGCGGTTGCCATCATTGCAAACGATAAGGATATGACCGAAACCGTTCCCGTGATGACCACCTCCGAGGAATCCTATGCCAAGAGCCTGGAAAGCATCAATGATGGCTACGGCAAGACTAAGGACGATGAAACCGGCCCCTTCAATGTGGCGGTCATCGCTACCCGCTATCGCTATAACCAGAGCAACGTTGCGATCGAAAGCCATATCTTCGCGGCCGGTTCGGTGGATATGCTGGGCAAAAATTATGTAAACTATAACGGCAACGGTGAATTTTTGCTGGATGTCTATCAGATGATGGTGGGCGAGTATGATACCGGGATGCAGGAATCCTCCAAAACCGCTTCCTCTACCATTATGATGCTGGATACCGCTACCCAGACCTTATGGTCCATCATCTTCATTTTGGTGATCCCCGTGATCTTCCTGATCATCGGTGCCATCGTTTATATCCGGAGGAGATTCTTATGATAAAGCGTTTACGCCCCATGCTGATCCTGGCGGGAGCGGCATTGGTTTTGGGAATTTTGCTTTGGGTATTGGTCGCGTTTGTCCTCCCGAAGGATGAAGCGGGCGAGGAAAAGGGAAATTCCGTTGTTTTGATGGATACGAAACTTACCGATGCTGATTCCATCGAGATCAAAAATAATTTCGATACCTATACCCTCGTGAAGCATTCGGTAGGTACCTATTATGTGGAGGGGAAGGAGGGCTACGCGGTAAACAGCGAGAGCGTTACCGGTCTTTTAGAGGATGTAGGCAGCCTTACCGCCAGCAAAAAAGTTATTGACCAGCCCAATGAGGAGCAGCTGGAAAGCTACGGCCTCAAAAATCCCCACGGCACCCTCAAGATCAAAAAAGGGGATGAGGTTTATTCTTTCAAGATCGGCACCACCTCAGCCACCGGCAATTATTATATGCAGATGCAGGAGGAACCGACTGTTTATCTCATCCCTGCGGCAGTGCCGGACGTGGCTTTGCTGGCCCGCTATCAGTTCTATCAGAATACCATGATCGACTATAGCGAGGATAACGCCTCCATGGAGACCCTCAAAAAGTTTGAGATCAGCGGTGAGAAGGTGGATGAACATCTCGTTATCGAAATGAACGTTCTGGAAGAGGATGAGGTCGATACTTCCTTTATCCTTACCGCTCCCTTCCGCCACTCTTTATCCAGTGCCATGCAGGATAAAATGCTGGATCTGCTCAATACCCTTTCCACCGCCTCGGTGGTCGGGGATGATACCGGCGCGGAAAGCCTTAAAAAATACGGCCTGGATCAGCCTGCCTATACCTTTTCCTTCACCATGAAGAATAAGACGCAGACCGTCCATTTCGGTAAGGTCAATGAGGCGGGCAATCAGTATTGCTATACCGAAGGGGATAAGTTTATCCATTCCGTTACCGAAGATAGTGCCAAATTCCTTGGTAATTCCATCAAAGATTATTGCGAGGATATGATCTATACCCGCTCCGCCGATACCCTTTCGGCCATTCGGGTAACCGGCAACGGCAAGACCTATCAGATCAATATCGGCGAGCAGGACGACCTGGGGAACTTCCACGTAACCATCAATAATAAAGTGGTCGATAGTGAACTCTTCTCCGATTTCTATTCCCATATCCTCATCATCGGCATCACCGATATGGGCGATAAGGGAACCGAAACCGAGCCTCGCGTAACCGTTGAGATCACCCTCAAAGACGGCACCAAAGAAACCATGCGTTTCTATCCCGTCTCGGAACTTAAATGTTTCTATGAGATCAATGGTGCCGGCCGTTTCTGGGTCAGCACCCTGAACGTAGATAAAATCCTGGATAACGCGCAGAAACTTTATGACGGCGAAGTCATCATGACCGAATGGTAAAACACGTTGAAAAGGGGCATCTTTTCCGTTTTTTCGTGCTTGCTGTATCGACATACAGCTGCGCCCGAAGAAAACGAAAGATCTACCCCTTGGGCCACCCTTCGTAAGGAAGAAGCGGTTTTGAGAGCATCTTTTTCGCTCAAACACAATAAAAAAATCCCGTAATGCGTCAGCATTGCGGGATTTTTGTTATCGCGTCTGAACAAAAAATCTGTATCTCAAAACTACATTGTACCTTAAAATTTTGAAAATTAGGATGCAAAGCAAGGCATAAAATGTGCAGCATCCTGGCGGATGGTGCGCATTTTTAACACAGATTTGCGCCGAATTTTCAAATTTTAAGGCGCTTATATCCTTACGAAGGGTGGCCCCTTGATCGGTTTTACAGTGGTGCGTTTCAAGTGTTTTTTACTCATTTTTACAAAAATG
>JAFSBD010000027.1 GCA_017442025.1 Clostridia bacterium | reverse complement strand
TCCTGCCGCAACAATCCAACCGAGCATTACATTTTCTCCGGCGCATCAATGCCCATCAGCGAAAGGGCGTTGGCGATCACGTTCTTAGTTGCCACGCAGAGGGTCAGCCGCGCCTGCTGAACATCCGCCGCCTCACCTTTGATGCGGCAGGCATTATAGAAGCTATGGAAGCAACCCGCCAACTGCATCACATAATGGGTCAGGCGGGAGGTTTCCAGCGCATCGGCGCAGAGAACGATCTCTTCGGGGAAGTTGGCGATCGCCCGAATCAGCGCGCGCTCCTCAGCAGTCTGATAGAGATCGGAGGCAATTTCGCCGCCCTGATATGCAACGCCCAGCTCACCCAAGGTGCGGATGATGCTGCAAATTCTGGCATGGGCGTATTGAACATAATAAAGGGGATTTTCGTTATCCTGCTTCAAGGCCAGATCCAGATCAAAGTCCATGGCGCTGTCGCAACGGTTCAGATTGAAGAAGAACCGCGCCGCATCGGCAGGGATCTCATCCAGCAGGTCGGCAAGGGTGATACTCTTTCCGGTACGCTTGGACATCCGAACCGGCTCGCCATCCTTCATCAGCCGCACCAGCTGCATCAAAACAAACTGCAGCTTTTCCTGATCCTGGCCGATGGCCGCCATGGCGGCCTTAAAGCGCAGGGTATGGCCATGGTGATCTGCACCGAAAACATCGATGCATCGATCAAAGCCCCGCTTTTCAAACTTATTGCGATGATAAGCAATATCCACCGCATAATAGGTATAGAAGCCGTTGGCCTTTACCAAAACCTCATCCTTTTCGCAACCGAACTCGGTGGCGCGGAACCATTTCGCGCCCTCCTGCTCATACATCCAGCCCCGATCCTCCAGCAGCTTGACCGTTTCGGCAACATAGCCGCTCTCATGGAGAGTGGATTCCAAGAACCATTCATCAAAGTGGATCTTATATTTACCCAGATCTGCCTTCATGCGGGCAATATTCTTTTCTAAGCCAAAGGCGATCAGCTTGGGGGTAACCACCTCTTCCGCCTCTTCGGCGGCTTCGGGATGCTCCTCCAAATAGGCGGAAGCCAAGGTGCGGATATCATCGCCATGATAGCCGTTTTCGGGAAATTCCACCACATCTTCGCCATGAAGCTTTTGCTGCAAGCGGGTATAGAGAGAAAGGCCGAAAAGGGAGACCTGATTGCCCGCGTTATTGACATAGAATTCTTTATGAACGTCCGCGCCTGCCCAGGAGAGAACATTTGCCAGACTATCGCCGACAACGCCGCCGCGGGCGTTGCCCATATGCATCGGGCCGGTGGGGTTTGCCGAAACAAATTCCACCATGATCTTCTCGCCCTTTAAGCGATCAGTCTTACCATATTCGGCACCCAAGGTTGCCGCCATCTTGGCAACATTGGCAAAATAAGCGCCGCCCAGATAGAAATTCAAAAAGCCCGGTCCTGCGATCTCTGCACGCTCCAGCTCGGGGCAGGCAGGCAGATGATCCAGGATCATCTGGCCGATCATCTGGGGTGCTTTTTTCAGCAAGCGGACATTCTTCATGGCAAAGTTGCTGGAAAAATCGCCGTTTTGGGCATCGCGAGGCTGCTCAATATCAAAAGCCGCCAGCTCCGCCTCGGGGAGCAAGCCTTCGGCTACGCAAGCTTGATAGCTTGCCAAAAGCAGTTCCCGAATCTTCAAATTCATTGCATTCACAGGATTATTCATCTTCTTTTCTTTCCTTCATCTTTATTGTCATTTCATTCATACTGACCAATTGATCCTCGGTCAGAATATTATAGCGAATATAGAGGCGCAGTTGCTTGGCATCCCAATCCAGGCGGTGGGTATCCAAGGTGAGGATCATGCGCCCATAGGGCGTTTCATAGCGGGTATCCCGCCGATCACCCTCCACAAACCAAAGATCCCCCGAAAGCTCGCCCAGCCGATGGACATGAGCGGTCTTGCCGCTGATGCGGACATGGGTTTTGGTCTTTTGCTCCTCATAAAGGATATGGACCGAATCTTCTTTTTGATATAAAACGCCAACCGTTTCGATTTGGTCCTGCTCCCGCTGGCCCTCTACCTTTTGAGAGGTTTCAAGAAGGATGGTTACCGGCTTACCGCCCGAAAGTTTCTGCATTTTTCTGC
>JAFSBD010000306.1 GCA_017442025.1 Clostridia bacterium | reverse complement strand
GATTTATGACCTATGGTTTAAAAAATCAATAAGAGTAACAACTTGGGGTGTGGCTGCGGCGCAGGGACGTAAAGCGCTTTCAAAGTTGCTTTCGGAAAATGGCATTAAATTCGTTATACTTAAAGGTGCATCCTCGGCCTATTATTATCCTGCACCTGATAAAAGAAATGCAGGGGACGTTGATTTTTATGTTGAAAGTAGTGATTTAGAGCGGACGCGGGAACTGCTTTCTGATAATGGTTATATAATGGAACCTGATCATAACGACGTTCATTATACCTTTATAAAAAACCGTCTGCCCTTTGAACTTCATAAAACCTTTCCGGGTTTGCCTGAGGGAAAAGTCGGAGAAGCATTTTTAGAAGAATTATCCGATATAATCGATAGGGCAGAGTGCGTTGCAGAGGATCTTTCCAAGCCTTCTGATTTTCATCATGGGATTATCATTTTCCTTCATACTCTTCACCATATGCTTTCTTGCGGGCTGGGAATACGCCAATTTTGCGATTGGGCTTGTTTTGTGAAGGAAACGCATAAAAAGCCTTTCTGGGAAGAACGGTTTATCCCTCTTTTGAAAAAAACAGGAACCCTGATATTTGCCTCTGTTCTTACAGAATCCTGCGTCAGATACCTAAATATTGAGCGTCCCGATTGGTGCCTTTTAGTAACCGAGGATCAATATGAGTCTTTGGTAAACGAGCTTTACCGTTCGGGCAACTTTGGCCGAAAGATCGAAAACAATACTACGGCAAATTCAATGTTTGCCAAAGATGGCAAAAAGTTGACCTTGTGGGGTAAAACAATCCAACTGTTCCGTAGCTTAAACAGCACAAATAAAATCGTTTTTCCCATTTTGAATAAAGCTCCCTATCTTTATCCGTTTATTATGATATATCGTGTTTTGAGATATATTGTTCTTGTGATAAAAGGGGAAAGAAAAAAACTTTCGGAACTTAGTAAAAATGCAACGGAAAAGAATGATTTTTTCCTGAAATTTGATTTATATAAGACGAAATAGAAAAAGATTCTGTATCTTGCGAAGTTGTGCTATGCGAATAAACACTGCAATTAAAAAACGGATGTCCGAATGAACATCCGTTTTTTAATTGTGTTAATTGCTGTGCTTTTGCGTTATTTGATGATGAAGTAATATTGCGCTTCGGCAACAGCAATCAGGCCTTGTTCTGCTGTTACTTGCAAGCGATAGCTTCCGGGGCGTGTTCCGGCAAGAGAAAGAGAAACATTCTGCGATGCTTCTTCGGTATCGGGCTCGATCTCCTTTGTAACGCCGGTACTGCTATATATGAATTTATCGCTTTTTCTCATCAATACTACCTTGAGGGTGTAGTTGGATGGTAAATCAGCCCATGCGATCGTTGCGTCGATGGTATTGTTGGACGTATAGATTCGCTCGTTATTTGCCGTTGAAATTTTGAGCGATACAGGTCTCTCTTTAATACCCTGCACGCTGAGGTCAAAAACGCTTGCAACCGAAGTTGCATTCATGGGGGAAAGCTCTGCTTTCGATTTTGCAACGATCCAATCCACATCAAAAGAATAGGAGGTTACACCTTCGGGCAGAAGGCTGGATTTAAGGGAAACTTGGATCTGCCCTTGGTTTACCTTTGGCAGAGAATAGATGAAGTTCCCATCCCTGTTTGCGTAGATTAAAGCCGTATCATTTCCGCATACCAGCGATAAATGGGCATCCTCCGGCAACTCTGTTTTGGGGATCAAGACAAGGGCGTTTTCCCGATAATCCCATTTGGATGCGGCACCCTCATTTGAATGGGCAAAAAGAAGGGTGTTATTTTCCTTTTGCAGGTCAAATGTATCAACATTTTTAAGAATTGCTTCTTTTCCGTCGGTTGCGCTTGCTGCATTGGATTGAGGGAGATGGGCGGCGGACAGGCTTGTTGTCAGGCTATCGCCCGCAATGGGGGTCTCCGCCTTGGAGAAATCAACAACCAGATGAAACTCCATTTTTTCACTCAACGCAAAGGGCGTTTTATTTCCATCGCCCATACGGACAAAATCGGTTAGTTTAAGGCTTGATTTTCCTGCGGCATCATCAATCGATGTCCAGTAATAACCGCGGTTGATCTCATCCTGCAGGATGATCGTTGCACCATGGGGAAGGGGAGCGGTGAAGGAAACAACAGGCACATCATAATCTGCGCTGTTATAGTCGTCTACATTGAAATAAACGGTGTAGGCAGAATCGCGGCTGATGGTGGCAAGCTGGGTGGTGATGGTTCCAAATACCTGGCGTTCGGCAATCTTGGAGGAGATCGCAACATTTTTATTTGCATCGGGCAAGGTCAGATAAATGATACAATTATCCGGAATATCGTGGATATTGTAGTTCCATCCATCACCGTCAAGCTTCGTTAACTGCGCGTTGGCATCATCTTCTGCAACGGTTTCTATCGTTACCTGATAATCCTTGGGCAGAAAATAGCCATCCACCGCAAAGACCTTCAAATTGATGCCGTTTTCCAATGTACTGCCGTCGGCTTCAACAATGGTGTAGTCCACGCCATCGCCCCGATCAACGATTACCTGCACTTCTCCGGCAAAGAAATAGATGCTCTCTGCGGTGGAAATGGGGGATGCCTTATAGTCTGCACATTCGCCATAGCGCGCCTGAACATAGTAGTTGGTCAACGCTTTATCCAATTCAAACCGAGCGGCATATAGACCGTCGATCAGAATTTCTTCGCCTGTCCGCCATTCGGTCGGAACTTCGGTTTCACCCTCGAAATAAACAATTCGATATTCCCGCTTGGAATTATAATAGGGATCGTATTCCGGCGCAGAATGGTTGCTGATGGGGGAAGTATCAACCGGTTTTACGCTCAAAGTGGATCCGGAACTTGTTATGTTTGGATCAAAGGTCGGAACAGAAGGTGCAGGCTGGTCTGCTTTTTCGATGGTATAGGTTACGCTTGCGGTATGCCAAACTCCATTGGAATCTTTGTCTGTGATGCTTGCAGTATAGGCTCCCGCAAAATAGGGGAGATTGCTGCTATGCACATCCTTAGGATCCTCAGGCACATATGTAACGGTAGGTTGCCATGCGGAAGAATACTTTGTTGAGGCAGGATGGGTGTTTTTATCATAGACCGCATCCTCTGCCCAAAGGCGGGCTTCTTCGCTATAACCGTTGCAAGAGCAAGTTCTCTTTAGGGTCTGATCTTGCGTATTGTTTACAACAACCGAGTAGGTATATATATGGGAAGAAGGATTGTGATCGCATTCCTTCCATTGGGCATAGAGTGTAACCTTTTCATTTTTGGTTGTTAGGTTGGTGACCCAAGCTTCGTCCTCATAAATGATGGAGGCGGCATTGGGCTCTTTATCCTTACTCCATCCGATGAAATCATAGCCGGGACGTTTAAAGTCATTTTTGCGCAACTGGCAGGAAACATCGTAGGTAAAGTCGGAATTATCCATTTTGCCGGTATAACTTCCGGAAGAGATGTTGGGATCATAGGAAACGGTATATCCATTGGCTTCCCAAATTGCATAGATCTTCAGATCGCCGATTGGATTTCCATCGAAGAGATAATCATATCCGATTTCATACCAACCGATATTGATGGTAGGATTGTCCTTGGGATAGCATTCATCGAGTTGGCGGATCCCGTTTTCATCCGGCCAACCATCCTTTGTATTCCAGTTGACGATATTATAGCCGGGATGGCTATAGATATTCGCGTCGATGGTTACTTTTTGGCCGTGGGGGATCTCATATTCTTTATATTGGCCGGTAATGACGCCGGTTACGGGATCTTTGAAGTTTTCATAGTATAAGAGCTTATAGAACTTCTCTTCTGCATTGTCGGGGTTCAGTCGATGATCTATAAAATAATCCTCTTTTTGGGTAACGTCAACGGTGATAATATCCTTGATGCTGGGGTTGGTCATTTTACCCCAAAGGTCCATCTGACCGCCGGTAACATAGATCGAACTGAAGATCTTGGTGTTGCCGTAATGATCGGTCTGCAGAGATTCGTTATCATCATCCATGATATGGGAGGTGGTGATATTTACTTTGCCGCCTTCCATTTTCATGAAGTTGCTTTGTCCGTCATCGCCGCCGGCATTATTTTTTGCATTTTCATCTTCGCACAAGCAGAAAATGTCAAGAGAAGTTTTAGTATTTCCGGTAACATAAATGGCACCGCCCGATTCGGTTGCGGAGTTGCTGTTGACATCGGGGCATTCGGTGATTACGGTATCCAGTTTATGAATAATGTCATGGTCGCAGGTCGGGGTTCCTTCGGCATCAAATTGATGGTCGATTCCAACGCCGATCTGAACATTGATCTCATCGGTGCCGTCCGGCGCACCTTCAACAGCCAATGCACCGCCGTCTTTCCCGGACGTGTTGGAGCTTACCGAACCGCTGTAGATCCCAACCAGAACATTGTTGCCGTTGGCAGAAACATAGATGCCGCCACCGCTTCCGTTGACCGATTGATTGCTGTCTACATGACCGTTAACCATTTGGTAGTTGCCGTTGTTAACAGCGATGCCGCCGCCGTTGAGCGCGGCTTTGTTGGCGGAAATGGAACCGCCTGTAACAAAGACATTGCCGCCGTTAACAAACGCACCTCCGCCATTTTGCGCGCTGTTATCGGTAATGTTGCCGCCGCTGACCGTCAATGTACCGCCGCCCATGTAGATGGCACCGCCATCTGCTGTTGCTTGGCAATTTTTGATAAGGGTATCCTGCGAAATATTGCAGGTCCCTGCAGACATATAGATAGCACCGCCTTTGGCGGAGGAACAGTTTTCAATTGTTCCTCCGGAGATGGAAACGGTTCCATCAGGATCGTCCATATAAACAGCGGCACCGTTGATGTTAGCATATTTATATTTTGATGTATCCGCAGTATTAACATCATGGAGCCGACCGCCGGTCATGGTGAAGACGCAAGGATCTGTCCCGCCTGCGGCCATCAGGAATTGGCCGGAGATATCGCCACCGGTGATGGTGGCTTTTGCATAACCCAGCTTTCCGTTTGTTTCGTTGAGTGTTTTGCCGCCGCCGATGGAGCCGGTTTCGATAAAACCATCGTGGATGGTAACCTCAGCAGCACCGCCGTTGCCGCCGATGCTGCCCAGGCCGCCGCCAATGGAGGCCGCATAAAGCTTACCGTTATTCACAATAACAATCGCTTTACCGCCGTTGCCGGTTCCGCCGCCGGCACCGCCGCCGATCGACCCGCCGGCCTTCATTGTTCCGCCGTTAACGGTGATTTCTGCCTGGCCGCCGGCACCGCTTTTACTGTTACCGCCGCCGATCCCCTTGGTAAGGGTAATATCGGCTGTTCCGCTAACATCAACATCGGCTTTGCCGCCGGTACCGTTTTTACTATCGCCGCCGCCGATGGAGCTGGCCTTGACAGTGCCTCCGGTGATGGTGATCGTTGCCGCACCGCCGGTAGAGGTGGAACTGTTACCGCCACCGATACCATTTCCGAAGGTGCCGTATGCTTCAACACTACCGCCGGTGATTGTAACCTTTCCTTCACTGCCGGCTTTATGGAAGGAACTTCCGGAGCCGATAGCAACACCGCCGACGATTTCGTCGCCGCTTTTAATTTCACTATGGTTCTTTGCGTAAATTTTTCCGCCGGTTATGGTAACGTCGGATCGTCCGCCTGCTGCATTCCAACCGATGCCACCGCCAATTGCCGCGCCTGTTCCGTTGCAATGGGCGATGACCTCTCCGCCGGATATGGTCATTTGGCAATATCCGTTACCGCCTGCACCGATTGCGGTGCAGTTATCGCCTAAAGTTGTTGCAACCTGGATTCTGCCTCCGGCAAGATGCAGGTTTTGGACAAGAGAGTATGAGTCTATTCCGCCGATACCTGCGTTCCAGTGGTTATAGTTGGTCTTTGATGCAACAAACTCGTTGATCTCTGCTTCGGATTCGATCTTATAGGGGATATATAAAGATCCTTCGCAAGTACCAGCTCCGTTGATATCGGTAATCTTGAGGTAAGAATCAACGGTTTGCGGCACACTTGTATCTCCGGCATTATAATATGTTATATTTCTTACTTGATTTTCGCCTTTTAATACCAGCGTTACTTTTTTTATGGCACTCTGCGTTGCAGGGATCGAGATTTGCCCGGTTGAGGGTGTGCTGACCCCGGATGATCCGGGAGCTTGGTTGTGGTTTGTCGGGGTGGCCCCCATGTTTACGCCATCAAGGGTTACATTAAAAGGAGCATCGCTATGGTTGCCATCAAAAACGATATTATTTTTGGTTTTGGTTCCCTTTTCTTTATGTGTAATTACATATATGTTGGAAGGATCATGATCACCGGAAACGGCATTACCATCGGAATCATTGCCGCTATAAGTAGATGCAAATTTGACCGCACCTTTCCCGATATCCAGCACCACCAATTTGCCAATCGGGCCATAGGCTTCAGTTTCGGCTCCGTTGACAACCGCTTTAATATATTTCCCTTGATCTTCCGCGGTGATATCGTAGAAATTGGAGGTTGCTTCGGAGATGGAAGTATAAGTACCGTCTATTGTATCAGAGATCTGCCATTGATAGGAGGTGATGGCGTTTTCTGATTGGATCGTCAGGCGAGAGCCGTTTTGCTCAATATGGGCTTCGGTCGTTGCAACAACCGAAACGATCAAAAAAGAAGCGACGAGCGCAAAAAGAACGCCCAAAACAGCTAATGCTATTTTGCGCATCTTGGGTTTATTCATTGCGTATCACTCCTTTATATTTAAAATAGGTTGTTTTTTACAGATCGGATTCTACTTCGATATAGTGAACCCCATCTTGATGAAAGGTAATGTCGAAATCACTTAAAGAATAGGTGCTGTCGACTTGGATGAAAAATCGGTATGTATAGGAAGAATAGGTTTGATCAAAGTTTTCATTATCGGTAAAGGTGCAGGCTGTATAAGAATCGCCTGTATAGTTGGTTACCGTTTCAAGAATGGGATCGGTATTATCGGGGACCAGATTTGCGGGGGCAGTTACGGTCAGATCCCCTTTAACATTTTCGGTCCAGACAGTAAGCAAAAGATAGGCATCATTGGATGTATCCAGATGTTTATAAACATTTTCGGCTTGATCGGAAACTGTAAACTCGGCCTTTAGTGTTTTGCTGTAGCCTGCTTCGCCCGTTGCGGTAACAAGATAGGTTTTTCCCATTTCAAGGTTTTTAAGGGTAACAGTCGTTTCGGAAACACCGCCGCTTGCAAGGCGTTTTTCTGCATCGGAATACTGAATCTCAGGGGCGGTTCCTCTGTCTTTTTCTTCGACTGAAACCTCGTATTGGATCGTATCTCGGGAAAAACGCAGTTTATCTTCATGATTTCCCAAGGTGAAGGAAACTTCTTTGGCATTAGAGTTCAAAACATATTTGGCAGCATCTTCTTTCAGCAAATTGCTTGTGAAGTAAAATTCCTTTGCACCAAAGAGGTTTGATCCGCTGTTGCCATGGATATATTTTGCATAAACTCCACCGAAAACAGAAATCAACAAAATGGCCGCTAAGACTATAAGGACGCATTTTTGAATCGGCGTAGGTATTTTTTTATGGTCGGTCTTAAACATCTGCAGCCATGCTCCTTTCGTTAGGGTAGAGCGAATAATCCAAGCTCTTTTTGAAAAGGCGGATTTTTGCTCACGCTGTGTTAAAATACTCGCCAATACGACAGTATTGGCTGCGTTTTATTCCTTGATTGAACAAAAATCCGCTCCTTTCAAAATCTTTGACCTCAAAGAGAGGAATTTTAAGGGATTTTTATTCGAATCGGTTGCAGTAAGGCTTGCGCCTTACAAGAATGATTTGGGTAAAAAGCACCGAAAGATCCCGCTTTGAGGCGGGTTTGGATTATTTGCTCTACCCTAATCTACCTGTTGTGCATGAATGGTAATATCGATCAGATCTACCATGCCGATATAGTTGGTGGCGGTTTCGTTGTTTTCCCATTCTGCAACGATGGGAATTTCTGCGCTCGAAGTGTTGGGTTCTAAATAATGGGTAACGCTGCACTCATCTAAAGAGGGGGCGCTGTTATCCACCGAGAAAGAATAGGGGATATTTTGGGTCCTGTTTTTGATCGTTACCGTGTAGGCAATCGCAACCTCGCTGCTATTGGTAACGATGATCTTTTCTTCCACCTTTCCGGGGGTGGTTTCAATTTTCAGGGTCTCGGAGAAATTGGACCGATCTTCCGTTATGTTGAAGCGGGCAACTCTTGCATCGTCGCCCCCCGAACCCTTGGCTGTATATTTGGCATATAACCCGCCGGTGAAATGGAGGGAAAAGAGCGTCAGGCAAAGCAAAATGCCGGCCAAACAAATGGGGATATTCATTTTTGCTTGTTGCTGGTTGCGCATGATTTTGCTATGCTCCTATTGTTAATTTTGTTCTTTCAGGCGATTGATCTCATCGATGATTTTCTGGCGGGCTTCATCGTCTTTCTTTTTTTCCTTTTGGCGGGGGAGCTCTACCAAAAGAATGGCAAGAGCAATCAGGCAGAGGGTGCCGATCGGTGTTTTAATAAAGTTGATCAAAGTTCCGATAAAGGGGATCCAGAATAAAACCTTGCCTTTTATATCGGATGGATGGATGGGGTTATCCGCTGTGTTGTTTGCATCTCCGCGGGTGGTGATCGCATCGTCGGTGATATCAATAATTCGATGAACGATCAAAGAATTTCCATCCTGGAAGACAACGATGTCATCCATTTGATAAGCTTCTTGCTCACCAACAACGATCAGATCCCCCTTTGAAAGCTCAGGCTCCATACTTCCCGAAAGAACCACCGCTGCACCGTAGCCAAAGGGCATTGGCAACTGGTTTCCAACTAAGCGGCCGGCGTTTGCAAGGTAAATGTTGATGCCCAAAGCCGCACCGCAGAGCACCAAAAGGGTGAGCCGTATGATGTTTTTCCAACTGATTTTCAAGAGTTTTTACGCCTCCGCTTTTTCATCTCGCCGATCTTTCTTATCGAGAAGGAAAAGAAGGATCATTACAATCAGCGAGCCAACCATAATTACAAACCAGAAGGTAAGATTCGTATGGTCGCCGGTGTCCGGCAGAGAAATTCCGCCATCGGCATGGGGATCGCTGCTTTGGGTGGCTGTTGTTTTGAGCCATAAGGTGAAGGTGATCTCTTGGTCTGCGGCCGCATTGCCAAGCAGGGTATCCAGCGCGTCATCTTCCCCTTCAAAGGGCCAAACCCAGTCCAGGGTGTAATAGGTATATCTTCCCGCGCCTAAAGTGGCGCGATCTTCGGCCGCATCCAATTCCGGAATAGATGCGAATTGCTCCCGATCTCCTAAAATCCATGTGCCGTCGTAGCGATTGATTTTTGCGGTAAGGGGGATGGAATAATTGGCAGGGGAGACCGTTGCATCCATTTCCAGAGTGTAATCCAAGGCGGCATTCCCTGTATTTTTAAATTTGAAGGTATAGGAGTTTTTTGCACCCGGAGCAATAACAGAATAGCCGCTGTCGCTTTGGATGGTAACCCCTTTTTCACCGTTTTGATAGGAAATTTTGAAGATCTCAACCTGGGTATTCGTTTTCCATGCGCCTTGATCGTCCGAAGCTTCAAAGTTGGGTTTTGGGGTGGTCGCTTGGGGCGTGGCGGAAGGCTTTTCCGTTGCCTGATCATCAAGCTCCCCTTTGCCCGAAGAGGAATCCTCGGGTTGCAGGGAGATGGCTCCCTGATCATCGGGAAGGAAACCGTTTAAAATATGGGTGAAGGTAACAGTAGTTGCCGCAACACCTATAAATAAGAGGAGAACAAGCAACCATAATATTTTGCTTTTGCTATTCTTTTTTTGTTCCATGATTGCAAAATTCCTCCTTTTCATAGATTACCCTTCCGGACTTTTCAATAGACGAAATATTTTTCGTCTATTGAAAAATTCAGAAAGTGATCCGCCCAATCCCCGCCACGAGGGGCTTGGGCGGATCGTTCATTCATTCGAGTTTTTTGACGATTATAGATTAGTTGATCTGATCGGCAGTAATGGTAATGTCAAAGGAAATATCAGTTTTGCATGTTGCATCTGTAACAGTTCCTGCGATTACATTACCAATGTAGGTATCTGCTTTGTTATTTTGTTCAAAAGCCCATTCCCAAGTAAGCTTATAGGTGCCATCAGTTTTTGTAGTGCCATCAGTGCCTACAAAATAAGTGTCCAAATTAGTGTTGGAATCGATTTTTGCACGGGTCAAACCTTCCAGATATGTTTTGATTGCCTCAATTGTGCCGGTTGCTAAGGTGCCTCCTGCACCATTGGTCAATGTAAATACAACGGGATGGTAGTCATTGGCCAAATCGAAAGTATCTACCTTATTACCATCAGTGTAGTCGGTATAACCATCCTTTTTGGGCAGGACGATATCCTTGGTTTCAACAGCGATGGTCAATGCAAGATCCACCTCGGGTGTACCGGTCAAAGTAAATGTGATTCCGTCTTCGTTTTTGGTGCCGGGGGCAACGACGTTATCGGTAGTTGCATCGGCATGGTTAGCAACTTGAACAGTGATTGAATCATCACTTGCATTTGCGATAGGAGCATCCTTATACTGCTCTGCGAACAAAGTGCCGGAAGTGGTAATACCTACGCCCCACTTTGCAACTCGAGCGGTATCGCCGGCTTCTTCAGCGGTGGTATACTTCGCATAAGTGCCGCTGATCACACTGGTGGTCAGGAGAACTGCTACCAACAGAGCGGAAGCAACTCTCATCATCTTGTTTTTCTTCATAGTAGAAAAACTCCTTTCTTATTCGGCTTTTTAGCCTTCTAATTATTCTTCCCCTTTCCGGGAAAGATAGTTTACCGGGCATTCAAACGAATAACCCATCCGCAGAGAATGCCGCGGCATTTATATATCATCCCCGGACGTGGCTTCCGAGGGAAGAATATACATTCTTAGTTTTCGCTTGCGCTATCAGAAGCGTTTGCTGCGGCCTTTTCAGCTCTCAGCGCTTCCAGCTCGGCAAGCAGAGCATCGGTATCTTCTTTTTTGTTCTTTTCGTAAATACGGCGGCGAATAATATCGTAGCCAACCAGGAGAAGGATGGGGAGGATCACGCAAATGATCAATCCGGTCGGGGATTGCATAAACATGGCGATATGACCGGCCCCGGCGATTCTCGACTGATAAATGCCTACCAGATTGGCGGCGGGAACAAGTTCTTTATCCTCGGTATTGTTGTTGTCACCACGGGTGCGGAAGAAAAGTTCATCATCCTTTTCAATGATTTCAATTACCCGGTGAGTAACAATGCTGGTTCCGTTACCGGCGGGATCGAAAAAGGCAACAACATCCTTGACCTTAACGTCCTCCGCCTCAATGGTATGGCAGATGATGAGATCGCCGCTTTCGATTTCAGGGTGCATGGAATCGGTTAAAACGATGAGGGGCATGGTTCCTGCAATGGCGGGGACCTCATCTTTATTGATGTAGCTTTTTGCAATAAGGGTGAGGTTAATAAGTAGGATGGGGATCAGGATAATGCACAAAATTGTTCCTACGACGGTTAAAATCTTATGGGGTGTAGAAGTCCTT
>JAFSBD010000026.1 GCA_017442025.1 Clostridia bacterium | reverse complement strand
TATATGAGGCGTGTTTATAAGGGGCTGACTCAGCAGGCCCTGGCTGAGCGCGCCGGGATTTCGCGCCGCACTGTTTGTTCTTTGGAAAATGGTGGAAGTTATCCTTCCATGCGCGTAGCAGTGCGGCTTTGCCGCGTGCTGGAGTGTGAATTCGAGGAGGTGTTCCCCCTTGAACTATCATTGTAAAAACTGCGAATGTGATTTTATGCGTCCGGCCATAGCCGAGGAATGCTATGGCAACGAAGGGCCCTGGTATCAGCGGTTTGAGATTTGCCCCTATTGCAGAGTGGCGGGGATGATGGAGGTGGCTGAGGATGCAGGTATCGCATATTAAGTACCTCCGCCGGGAATTGGAGGAATACCGCCTTTTGCTGGAGAATCTGCCCGACGGCGGCAGTTGGCAGGCAACTGCTTTTCGTCTGCGCCAGCAACGAGCCGCCGAACGCCTGGCAAACGCCCTTTGGGATCTTTCCAAAACCATTGCGGAGATTGAAGATCCCGAAGTGCGGCTGATCTTTACCTTGCGGTATTATCGGGGGCTGACATGGGCAGAGGTTGCATCCGAACTGCCCACCGCCCTATCGCCCGACGGAGCGCGGTTAAAACATGACCGCTATCTGAAAAAAATTCATTCTTTAAATAAAAAAGTGGGATCGGTGGATTTATCGTTTTCCCAAAGCTCATAATGAAGATGATCGGTCTCTCCGCATTCCAGGAGCATGGATTTCCCAACCGTTCCGATCACATCGCCCATAGCCAGCACCTGACCCTCTTTTACCGCAACCTGCCCCAAAGAGGCGTAGCGGGAAACCTTTCCGTCGGTATGGCGGACAACCACCAGATTACCCATCAGATCGTCCACCGTTACCGATTCCACCGCCCCGTCGCAAACATTCAAAACCTCGGCCCCTTCCTCGGCGGCAACATCGATGCCGCAATGGGAACGCCAATCCTTCAGCGTATAGGAATAGACCGGCTGATCGGGGGAATAGGAGGCGATGATTTCGCCCTTGAGCGGGGCGGAATATTCTGCCGCCGCGGCCTCAGGAGCAGGATCTTCGGCGGGGGCTTGCTGGTCGTTGCGATCGTCCGGAACGTTATCCTCCACCTTTTCAACCCCTTGGGATTGATCGGGCTTCAGGGGCGTTTCGGCAAGCTCCTTTTGGGATGCCCGATAGGAAAGATAGCTCACCGTTCCTACTGTAAGAACGCATAAACCCAGCACCATGTAGTAACCTTTTGTTTTAAATAAACGCAAAATTTTTTCTTTCATTTCGCTGTTCCTCTCATAATGGTTTTGCCTTTATTATGAGCGGATGGCGGAAAATTTATTCATCAAAATAATATTCTTTCAGCGCTGTGCCTGGATAATAGTAAGCCAAGATCTCCCGATAGGTATAGCCGCTTTGGGCTAAAACCGATGCGCCGTGCTGGCTCATCCCCACCTGATGCCCATAGCCCGAAACTCGGAAAATGGCTTCCTCTTCGGTGATGGAAAGGGTAAAACGGGTGCTTCGCAACCCAAAAAGGGTGCGTAGTTCCCGCCCGCCGAAGCTGCGATTTCCCAATACCATGGTGGCCACCGAACCCCCTTTGGTCAGGGTGATGGCGCCGGGGGTGCAATCGGTCTGCTCTAATTTTTCTTTGAATTCCTCTAAAGGGAGAACCACTTGGGAATTAAACCCCTTGGCATCGGCATCCCAATAGGAGTCCACCGACTGAAGGTAAGGGATTTCTGCTCCCCAAACGTCGGCGGCATCTTCGGTCTTGCCACCCGAGATGGCATGAAAAACGGTATTGGCGGGCTTGCCCTCATAGAGG
>JAFSBD010000025.1 GCA_017442025.1 Clostridia bacterium | reverse complement strand
TAATAGTTATTTAATAAAAACATCTAAATCTTAAATGAGTAGGCCGGAATTCGTTCCGGCCTACAATATTTCGTAGTCACTTTCAAATTAATAGTTTGAGGATTTCCTGTATATGAATCAAAACAAGTTTTGGCGATTTTTAGTTATTACTTTGATCATGGGCGCTTTCTTGACTGCTTGCACCGATAAGTCTAATAAAGATAAAACGAGTCCCAATGCTGAGTTCTCCCAAGATCAGCCTATAGATGGGGAATTAGATAATCCCGTCAAAGATAAGTTTGAATCCAATTCTGAGAATTCTCACCAATCGATTAATGATGAAGATTCAGTTGATAATGTAGCTTCCTCCAACTCTAACGCAACAGAGATAGATTCTAATGCCGATAATTCTGCTGCTAATACCAAGGATGAGACCCCTTCCAAGCAATCTGATCCTTCGATTGATGAAAACGATCGACAAAGTGATTTTGACCCTAATTCTGAACTAACCTATGAAGAATATATGGCCATGACCCCTACTGAACAGAAGGCATATTATGATTCCTATGAGAATTTTACAGATTTTGTCGCTTGGCATAATGCCGCCAAGGCAGAATATGATGCTGAAAATGAATCGGTTGAAATTCAAGACGGTGAAATCAATATTAGCGACATTATTGGCATAACGGACTAATGGGAGGCTCTATGGAAAAATATTATAAAGTCGCGGGCCTTATTTTTAAGATGATAATCTCATCGGGAACAACTGCCGAGCGGGCAGAGCGGTATCGTTGCGCCCCGCAGGAGTCAGTAGACTTTGAGATTAATACAACCTGGAATCGTTTGAAAGAAGAATATCCTAATATGTCCGATGATACTGGGGAATATCTGGCAACCGGTTTTTGCTTTTACCGCAATTTGCTGAATTTTAATGGATTGATGCTTCATTCTTCGGCGGTTGTGGTGGATGGGAAAGCCTATCTTTTTTCCGCTGACCCCGGTACGGGGAAATCCACCCACACCAACCTTTGGCTCAAAGCCTTTGGAGATCGGGCTTTTATCTTAAATGATGATAAGCCTGCCTTGCGTTTGGAGGACGGGGTTTGGTATGCCTATGGTACACCCTGGAGCGGTAAGCATGATATCAGCGTGGATACGCGAGTTCCGGTGGCAGGCATTGCCCTCTTACGGCGCGGGGAAGAGAATGTTATCACTCCCACCGGTGGGATCGAGGCGATCCACCGAATATTTAAGCAGGTGAACCGTCCGCGGAGTGCTGACTATCGGGTAAAGCTTATGGATTTATTGGACAGGCTGATGCAAGATGTTCCCATCTGGGATCTGCAATGCAATATGGACCCCGAGGCGGCGTTAGTTGCCTATGAAGCAATGAAAGGAGCAAGCAAATGAAGTTAAAAGAAGGATTTATTTTGCGGGAGATCGCAGGAAATACCGTTGTTATCCCCTCGGGAGATACGATGGATCTGAATATGATGATCACCCTCAACGGAACCGGCGCGTTTTTATGGAAAAAGCTGGAAGCGGAAACCGAGCCTCAGGCCTTGGTGGATGCCCTGCTGGAAGAATATGAAGTAACCCAAGAGCAAGCGAAAAAGAGCGTTGCTAAGTTTTTGGAGCAGTTGAAAGAAAATGACTTTCTTGCATAATCGGGAATACCCCATTGCAGAGCTGATGCCCCTCATTCGCGAGCGGTTGGCTGCCGGGCAGTCGGTGCGATTCTCACCCCGAGGAGTCAGCATGCTTCCCATGCTGCGCCAAGGAAAGGATAGTGTTATCTTCTCGCCCTTGCCGGATCGACTGAAAAAATATGATCTTCCTCTTTACCAAAGGGCCAACGGTACCTATGTCCTGCACCGCATAATTGCGGCAGGAGAGGCTTATACCTGCATGGGGGATAATCAATTCATCCCCGAGCCAAATCTTGCTCATGAGCAAATGATCGCGGTTGTAACGGCTTTTTATCGCGGAAACCGCAAGATCTCGGTTACCAACCCATGGTATCGCCTCTATTGCGTTTTATGGGTCCATAGCCGCCCTCTGCGCCATTTTTGGAGGCGGGGTATCGGTTGGCTTCGCCGCCACCTTTTAAAGTGAAATAAAAAGAAACCTTGCATTTGCCAAGTGCCTTTAAGGACACTTGGCAGCGATATAAATTCCTTCGGAATTTGCGATATACTTCAGGCCCCTCTTGCAATTGGCAAGAGGGGCTTAAAGTTCGATATAGACTACGTCTGCGAGATACTTTTGCGCGAGCGCAAAAGCGAGAAGGAATGAATATCATATCGCCATTTTGCGCAGCAAAATGATATCAAATTCGCTTTTGCGAATATATCGCATCGGCAGTATGCCGATATATCGCCGGTTATAG
>JAFSBD010000305.1 GCA_017442025.1 Clostridia bacterium | reverse complement strand
GCAGGCGGTATTCACTGCGGCTGGTCATCATGCGATAGGGCTCGGGAGTACCTTTGGTCACCAGATCGTCGATCAGCGTTCCGATATAGGAATTGGCGCGGTCAAAGACCACCGCCTCCTTGCCCTGCAGCTTGCGGGCGGCGTTGATACCCGCCACCAAGCCCTGGGCGGCCGCCTCCTCATAGCCCGAGGAGCCGTTGAACTGCCCCGCGCCGTAGAGCCCTTCGATGTTTTTAAATTCTAAGGTGGGGTAGAGGGCCTGGGGATCCACGCAATCATATTGAATGGCATAGGCCACCCGCATGATCTCCGCCTTTTCCAAGCCCTTGATGGAATGGATGAACTCCCGCTGAACAAATTCCGGCAGGGAGGAGGAAAGCCCTTGGATATACATCTCTTCCGTTTCCTTGCCGCAGGGCTCGATAAACAGTTGATGGGCGGTTTTTTCCTTAAACCGCATGATCTTATCCTCGATGCTGGGGCAGTAGCGGGGGCCAACCCCTTTGATCTGCCCGCTGTAGATGGGGGAAAGATGGATGTTGTCCCGAATGATCTGATGGGTCTGCTCGTTGGTAGCAGTCAGCCAGCAGACTTCGGTATTTTCACCGATATATTCATGCTCGAAGGAGAAGGGGATGATCTCTTCATCGCCCTCCTGCACCGCCATTTGGGAAAAGTCCAGGCTGCGGCGGTTGACCCGCGCAGGGGTGCCGGTCTTGAAGCGGCGCAAGGGTACGCCCATCTCCACCAACCGCGCGCTCAACGCATTGGCGGGGAACATTCCGTCCGGCCCGCCGGGGAGCTGGCTTTTGCCGATGATGATCTCCCCCTTGAGGTAGGTGCCGGTGGCAAGGATCACCGCCTTGGCGCCGTATTCCGCCCCCAGATGGGTTACAACCGAGCAAATTTTGCCCTCTTCCATCTTGATATCCACGATCTCCGCCTGGATCAGCATGAGATTTTCCTGCCGCTCCAGGGCGTGCTTCATATATTGACTATAGCCCCGCCGATCGCTCTGCACCCGCAGGGAATGGACCGCCGGCCCTTTGCCCAGATTGAGCATACGGCTTTGAAGGAAGGTAGCATCTGCCGCCTTGCCCATCTCGCCGCCCAGGGCGTCGATCTCGCAAACAAGGTGGCCCTTGGCCGTCCCGCCGATGGAGGGGTTGCAGGGCATATTGCCCACCGCATCTAAGCAAATGGTGAAAACGCCCACCTTGCAACCAAGGCGCGCCGCGGCCAGCCCTGCCTCAATGCCGGCATGACCCGCGCCGATGACGGCAATATCTAAATTTTCAACTTTGTATGTATTCATTAATACCTCTACCACGAAAATTCTTTTTGTCCCTTTTCGGTTTTTTCTCCCTTGAAGTACACAAAGTACATCGGCGGTCGAAGAAAACCGAAAATGAATCAAAAATAATTTTCTTATTATATTTTACAAAATACAAAAAGACCCGCTTATTTGCCTACGCAAAATTTTGAAAATATATTATCGATCATCTTTTCCGTTACCGTATCCCCCGTTACCTCGCCGACAGCACTTGCCGCTTCGGTAATATCGAGGGAGGCCAGATCGGGGGTAAAGCCCGCCTCCAAACCCTCTATGGCGCGGCGGACTGCCTGCTGACCCGCCAGCAAACGCCGGGCTTGGGAAAGGGAGGTCAGCATCCCTTCGGCGGTTTGATCGACGGGGGAAAATTGCTCCCGCACCCATTGATCCAATACTGCACAACCTGCGCCGTTTTGGGCGGAAATCTTTACGCAATGTATAAATTTGCTTTGAATATACTCTGTGTCTGCCATTTGGGGCAGATCTGCCTTATTAATGATGGCCAAATTGCGCCCGTTGCCGAACTCCTCGGCGAGGGCTTGATCCTCCTCGGAGAGGGGGCGGGAACCGTCGAAAACCGCAAAGACGACGCTTGCCTCCTCGGCACGGCGGCGGGCAATGTCGATGCCCTGCTGCTCGATGGGATCGGCGGTGGTGCGGATGCCGGCGGTATCGGCGATATGACATTTGAGATCCCCTAAGCGGCACCCTTCGGTAACGGTATCGCGGGTGGTGCCGGGGATAGAAGAAACGATGCTTCGGTCATAGCCCAGCAGGCGGTTCATCAGGGTACTTTTGCCAACATTGGGCGCGCCCACAATAGCGATCTGCAGCCCCTCTTTGATCAACCGTCCCTGATTGCTCCCCGCCAAGAGGGCGGAAAGCTCCTCCTCGATGGCGCGCAACTCTTGCAAGGTATCCTCTTCGGGGGCGTCCACCTCCTCGGGGAAATCCACATAGGCCAAAAGGGCGGTGTTGAGCTCCACCAACCGCTCATAAAGGGCGGTGATGCGGCGGGAGAGATGACCCTCCAGTTGGGAGAGGGCGTTTTTCTGCTCGGCGCGGGAGGTGGCCTCGATCAGGTCGATCACCGCTTGGGCGCGGATGAGATCCAGCTTGCCGTTTAAAAAGGCCCGCTTGGAAAATTCCCCCGGCTCGGCCATGCGGCAGCCCTTGCGGAGCAAAAGCTCCATCACGCTCTGGAGAACATAAAGCCCCCCATGGCAACAAAGCTCGGCGGTATCCTCGCCGGTGAAGGAGCGGGGGCCTTCAAAGAAGGTAACCATCGCTTCGTCGAAGATCTCTCCTTGATCCTCGATGCGGCAAAGGGTCGCCTTGGCGTGCTCCAAACGAGCGGGCGCACCGCTCTTTTTTTTGAGCATCGGCAAAAGAAGGTCTAAAACCCCATCGCCGCTGATCCTTATGATGCCCAATGCCGCAGTGGCAGGGGCGGTTGCAATCGCGCAAATGATATCCGCCATTTGAACGTTCATCCTTTTGTCCTGAATTTTAATCTATAAGCGGGCCGCCGAGGACGGCGGCCCCTACAAAATTTTATTATAGCATATTTAATAATCAATTGTCTATATCCAATTCCCTTGCAAAAAAGAAATCTCCGCGATGGGAATACAATTCAATTGTACTGAAAAATCCGATGCAGAAAAGTACAATTTAATTGTACTGTACCAATTCATTTGGGTCAGTCATCCGTTTCGCTGTTTGGAGTACAATTTAATTGTACTGACACTATTTATTTGGATTGGAAGAAGACATAAAAAAGAGTCCAAATGAATTGGACTCTTTTTCGTTCGTTGATTTCAGCTCTTGTTTAAACCGTTCAAATGGGATGAGATTTTCGTTTTATCCGAATGAAGTCGTATGTCGATACGACGAATGAGGAAAAACGGAAAGATCGCCCATTTCAACGGTTTTAAGCGTTTATTTTTTGTAGCTTACGACGACTCTGCGCTTCGGCTCACTGCCAACCGAGAAGGTAGTAATATTGTCCCGGCCGGTCAGGGCGGCATGGATGATGCGGCGCTCATAGGGGCTCATGGGCTCCATGGTGATATTTCTCTTATACTTGATGGCCTTTTCGGCGTTCTTTTCAGCCAGGGCCTGAAGGGTACGGATGCGCTTCGCGCGATAGTTTTCGGTATCGAGGGTAACCCGCATTTTATCCCCGCTGCGGCCCTTATTGATGACCAGCCCGCAAAGATACTGGGCGGCATCCAAGGTCTCGCCGCGGCGGCCGATCAGCACGCCCATCTTGGCGCCGCTGACTTCCACATAATAGTGATCGTCCTCACCCAGCTCCACCTTGACTGCGCTCTCTTCCTCGGCGCCGATATGGACCAGCAGGCCTTGCATAAATTCGATGATCTTTTTGGAATTTTCATCGTCGACCGGCTTTTTCTCCACCTCGGGGAAGAGGGGAGCGGCAGGCTTCTTTTCGCCCTTCTTTTCGGTCTTTTTCTCGCCCTTCTTTTCGGCGTTCTTTTTATTCTTCCCGCCGGAAAGTTTTTCGGGCTCCCAAGCGGGAATCTTCGGCGCGGCCTTGGGTTCGGGCTTGGTTTCTACTTTGATTTCTTCCTCGGCGACCTCGATCTCCACCTTGATCTTGGCGGGGGTGGCACCGATGCCGAAGATACCCTTGGTGGGGGTCTCTTCAACAGTATAGCTTAAAAGGTCTTTATCTTCATTCAGTTCGGCGGCGGCAAGCTCGACCGCGGCCTCGATGGTTTTACCTTCAAAAAACAGTTCTTTGATTGCCATTGATTTTTTCCTCTTATTTCTTTTTCTTGTTCTTGGAAGCGGCGATGGCGGCAGCCTTTTTGGCGGCGGCGGCACTGCGCTTTTCTTTCTTTTGCTCTTTTTCGCGGGCCATCTTGGCTTCCACCTCGGCCAGCACCTTTTTGGGGTCATAGATCTTATGCAGGATAAAGCTCTGGGCCACACCCAAGATGTTGCCGATGATCCAGTACCAACCCAACGCGCAGTTGAAGGTAAAGCAGAAATAAACGGTCATTAAGGGCATCATATAGATCATCATTTTGCCGGAGCAACCATTCTGCTGGGCAGGATCCTGCATAAGGGAGTTGAACTTCTGGGAGATCCAGGAGGCCAGATAGCCGGTAACACCCGCCAGAATGGGGATGAGCAGCATCCAGCTCCAGATATCCTGGCTGGGGGTGCCGGAAAGGTCGATCAGGCCGAAAAGCTTATCGCCGGCGATGGAAATTTCCGAGGAAGCGTTATAGATCTGCAGCTCATAGTTGCTGATCTGGCTGAGCTTTCCGGGATCGGCGGTAATGGCATCCACCACCTTCTGCACCGCTTCGGGCAGACCTTGGGCCTTGAGGGCCAGGTCGTAGACCCGCTGGGCGGTATTGGCAGTGAACAGCTCGCCGTAGTACACATAGGTTATGGGGTGGCGCACAATGGAGTACACCAAAAAGATCAGCGGCAACTGGATCAGCAGGGGCAGACAGCTGCTCATGGGGTTATACCCCTCCCGCTGATAGAGCTTTTGCAGCTCCATATTATATTTTTCCTGATTATTGCCGTATTTTTTTCGCAAAGCATCCTGATAGGGGCGCAGGCGCACCATATTCAGGGAGTTTTTCTGCTGCCGCATGGAGAGAGGAAACAGCACCAGCTTGGTGATCAACGCATAGGCCAGCAAGGCCAGGGCATAATTGTTGAGTAATTTCATGCAAAGCTGCATGATCCAAGCAAAGGGGACAATTAAATAACTCCAGATATCCATTATTTTCTCCTTTTAAACAATTGATCCGGGACCGGATCGTAACCCCCCATCGACCAGGGGTTACAGCGCAAAATGCGCCATAAAGCCATCGCTCCGCCGATCAATATGCCGAAGCGCAAAATCGCCGTGCAGGCGTATGCGGAGCAGGTGGGATAAAATTTGCAAGTGGCAGGAAGGTGGGGAGAGATCCATTTCTGATAAGCGCGGATGGGAAGGATAAAGAGCTTGCGGATACTTTTCAGGATGCTCAAGCCGAAAAAGTCTCCTTTATGATATGCTCAATATCGGTGCTTTTTAATCGCAGGCATCTTGCACGGGCAACAACGATGATATCATAGCCCTGCGGCAAGATCGATTGCTGCGCCTGCATGGCGGCGCGAATGATGCGGCGGATGCGGTTGCGCTTGGGGGAGTTGCCCAGCTTTTTGCTGACCGTCAGCCCCAGGCGGGTTACCCCCGGCTTATTTTTCCGCCAATAGATCACCAATTCTTTATAGACCGCGCTTTTGCCCTGATGATAGGCTCTTTTGAAATTTACGTTCTCTTTTACGCTTTCCATCTTCATCCTCATGAAATAAAAAGGCCGCAAACCTTGATCTGCGGCCTTTATTATTAGTGAGTTAATCTTTTTCTGCCCTTTGCTCTTCTTCTGGCCAACACCTTGCGGCCGTTTGCGGTCAGCATTCTCTTTCTGAAGCCGTGCACCTTGCTTCTCTGCCGTTTCTTAGGCTGATAAGTCCGAACCATTTTACTAAACCTCCTTTTATCTCTGTAACGGGAAATCCCGCATTCGATACATCTTCATTTTTTGAGCAAATTATATTATATATAAGTCAACATAATTTGTCAACAAAAATGTTTTAAAATTTCAAGCTTTCCCGGATAATTTCGATCAGATCCTCGATTTTGACCCGATCCTGCTCCATGGAATCGCGATAACGGATGGTAACGCAACCGTCCTCTTCCGACTCAAAATCGTAGCAGATGGAGAAGGGAGTACCGATCTCATCCTGGCGGCGATACCGCTTACCGATGGAACCGGCATCATCGAATTCCACATTGAATTCCTTGCAAAGGGGCGCATAGACCTTTTCCATGGCCGCCTGAGAAAGCTTCTTGGAAAGGGGCAGGATCGCCGCCTTAACGGGAGCCAGGGCGGGATGGAGGCGCAGAACGGTTCTCTTATCGTTCTTCTCGGCGTCCAGAACCTCTTCATCATAGGCTTCGCAGAGGAAGGCCAGGGCCACACGGTCGGCACCCAGCGAGGGCTCAACCACATAGGGTACATAATGCTCGTTGGTCTCGGGATCGAAATATTCCAGACTCTTGCCGGAGGCCTCCTGATGGCGGCCCAGATCGTAGTTGGTACGGTCGGCAATGCCCCAAAGCTCGCCCCAGCCGAAGGGGAAGAGGAACTCAATATCGGTGG
>JAFSBD010000304.1 GCA_017442025.1 Clostridia bacterium | reverse complement strand
TTTGCTCTTATTGTGAATACAACAAATTTACGGGATACCCGCCCGCAATTTCTAATTGCGTGGTGGGTCGGGTTCTTATTTAATAAAAAATTTTATCAACAAAATAATAGGGATCGATTTTTAATTTAGCAACGCCTTTTTCCCAAACAGCCTTCGCATTCATCAGGTAGCAATCGGCATCCAAAACCTTCCCGAAAGAATAATCTTCGGGGGATAAAATATCAAGGATTCGGGCATATTTTTGATCATAGTAGCAATCTGCTTTTTTGAAATCGTGGCGTAAAGCCTGTTGCTTTATTTCAATTGTATCGTCTTTAAGAATATAGGTAATTCGTTTATCCGGGTTAAAGATATAGGGGGCATTTCCCTTTTCTTCAACGCCGTGGAGCGCTGTATTATGATCCGGATGACTGCCGAGAATCAGGATCTTACCATCGATCAGCGGTAGCTTTGAAATGGGCGAATGGATGCCCACCGGCGTTTGATCCAGTGCGTGCCCCTCTGCCAGCTCCTTCGCTCTTTTTCCTTTCAGGCAGCAGGAATGGGTGGCGTGCATACTCCGAATTACGCCATCAACTTCTTTGCGAAAATATTCCGGCAGATAACCAACGCAGGAAGGGGTTTGCTGCAAATCAAAAACGGGATTTTTCTCATTGACGTAATCGTAGGAAAGGGCGGGCAGGATCAGTGTACCTTCTTTCCCCAAAAGTTCATCCAACGCGGCAAAAAGCGCCTTGGCACCTCCCTCAATTCCGCCGAGAGACTTATAGGAACAATGGATCATCACCGAATCTCCGGGGCGAAGGCCCAGGGCGATCAGATCCTTTTTAAATTGTTCTGCAGTGTGCATCATTATATCTCCTTTTTAAAAATATCTTCGGTAAAATAACCGTTGGTGCAAGCCTTTTTGCCTTTATGATCGGTAACGGTGATGCGAAAATAAAAATCGTCCGGTTCCAGGGTAAAAACCGCCGCCTTTTGGTTATAAACGATTTCCGCACGACGCACTCCGTAGTTGCAGCAAATGGAGGCAGCCTCGGTGCATTTGATATAGATTTTTTGATCCTCCAACCAAAGGCAGAAAATCTCCGGCCCTTGGGAGGCGTAGAAATGTCCATGCATCAGCGCATTGGTGATGGAGGTATATTCCAGTTTTTCGGAGAAAATCATCGTAAAGGCAATTCCGGAATCATTTAAGGGATGGTCCGATGCATAGGCGTTGTGGTTATCGTCCGCACCGATGCAAAAGAGACGCCGCCCTTTCCGAAGCAGATCATCATATACTTTTGCATCAAAATCAGCGTAGCCATTTGTCAGACAACCGCCGTTAAAGATTTCCACTGCCTGCATTCCATGGTAATTGGTGTATTCTTCGTAGGTTTGCATTCCCCATGTGGGGTGGTTATAGATAACAAAAAAGCCCTTTTCGGCAGCGGTTTGCATAATAGCGGTGATCCCGTTTGGAGAAAGTTCTCGCACGTAATCGGGCAGGCGTTCATCAAATCGGACCAAGGAGCGGAAGTGGGTGCGATCCGGGTAAACGTATTTTTCCCGGTGATAGCAAGGCTGGGTCAGCAGATCCGGGGATAATGCAATCAGCCCGATATGGCAATATTTTTTAAGTTTAAAGGGTTTTTTTACTGCCTCGCCCACATCCATTTCAAAACCGTGCAGGCACAAAAAATCTATGTCGTTCAGCTCATCGTGGGGAATAAAAAGCTCGTGGTCGGTGATCGCTAAAACGGAATAGCCTAAATCTTTGTAGACCTTTTTGATCTGCTCCGGTGTTTTGTATCCATCTGAAAAGGTGGTATGGCAATGGAGATTTGCTTTATAACAATAGGTATTTTCCGGAAAAAGATGTATTTTCATTCCGTTGGTTCCTTTCGGTTTTCTAAATCAAATTATACGGAAAAATTTCGCCTATTTCAAGAAAAAGGTTATCTGCTTCGTAATTGAGCAAATTTTGATAAATACTGCGCAAAAAATGAAGATATTGCGGTTTCATATAAAGGGGTTGCGCAAAAAAGATTGACAATTGATTTTTTTCCATATATAATAAATTTTTAAGAAGAAATTGGAGGGACAAGCATGAAGAATACCGAAAAAACCATGGAACAGATCGTTACCCTTTGCAAAAACAGAGGGTTTGTTTATGCCGGCAGCGAGATCTACGGTGGCCTGGCCAATTCCTGGGACTACGGCCCCTTGGGTGTCGAATTTAAAAATAACGTGAAAAAAGCCTGGTGGCAGAAGTTCGTCCAGGAATCTCCCTATAACGTGGGCCTGGATTCCGCCATCATTATGAACCCCGAAACCTGGGTCACCAGCGGCCATGTTGGCGGCTTTTCCGATCCCTTGATGGATTGCAAGGATTGCCATGCCCGCCATCGCGCCGATAAGCTGATCGAAGATTTCGGCGGCCATGCCGAAGGGATGACCTTCGAGCAGATGCAGGAATATATCAAAGAGAATAATATCGAGTGCCCCGATTGCGGCAGCAAGAATTTTACCGACATCCGTAAGTTCAACCTGATGTTTAAGACCTTTATCGGCGTTACCGAGGATGCCAAAAATGAGGTGTATCTGCGCCCCGAGACTGCCCAGGGTATCTTTGTCAACTACGCCAATATCCAGCGTACGACCCGCAAAAAACTGCCCTTCGGCGTATGCCAGATCGGCAAATCCTTCCGTAATGAGATTACTCCGGGCAATTTCGTTTTCCGTACCCGCGAATTTGAGCAGATGGAATGCGAATTCTTCTGCAAGCCCGATACCGACCTGGATTGGTTCTATTATTGGAAAGATTACTGCAAGAATTGGCTCATCTCCCTCGGCATGAAGGATGAAAATATGCGCCTGCGCGACCATGAGAAGGAAGAGCTTTCCTTCTATTCCACGGCGACCACCGATATTGAGTTCCTCTTCCCCTTCGGCTGGGGCGAGCTTTGGGGCAT
>JAFSBD010000303.1 GCA_017442025.1 Clostridia bacterium | reverse complement strand
TCAAAAACAATGTCGATAAGGCATTAGAAAAGTATGAAAAACTGGATCAAAAAAACAAACTTCTCGAATATGAAAAGCATTTAATAAATCACATAATTCATTCAGAAAACCATGAATTTAGCGCATTCGAATCGTCTTGTGATACTTCTGCTGCAGAAAAACTTATAACCCCCCTATCAGGATTATTAGAGTTCGCTATTGTTTTTGCCATTTCATCGATTTTCTTTTGCGGTGCTTTTGCTATTTACAATTTAATAATTTCGATTAACACACTCGTTGTATTGTCTGCACCATGGTATTTAGGATTTCTTTGTGCGGGACTTTGTTCTGTTTTCGGCGCAATCGCTCTTGTCGCAAATAAACCTTTTCCAAATAAGTACCTTACTAAAAAAGAAAGAATAGATTTTTCAAACATATTGATTTCTAAAGGTGTTAAAAAATTCTCTTGCATAATTTTTGCCCTTTCTATTGCGGTGTCAATGTTTTTTGCAATTGTGATTTTGATTTCAAATGTTAGATTTTATGATGATAAAATATCCTTCGAAAACAAAACCTACCATTATGATAATATCGACAGTGTTTATTACATAGAATCAAGATATAACATTTATGACGAAAAAATAGAGCGTGCGTCGTATGTTATTTTGTTTGATGATAAAACTTCTCTTGATTTGGATGGTTTCACTTCAATTCAATTTACCGAACAAGAAGTTTTGCCACTGTTAAGTAAAAAGGGAATTAATATTAAAAGTGCTATGTCCGAAAAAGAATTACCTTGGTATACAGAATAACACCCAAATCTGTTAAGAACACCCGCACCATCGGCGAGCAGATTTTTTCTGCTCGCTTTTTTGCGCATTTTTTCTTCAAATTTTTGGCTGAATAGCCCATTACACGATGCGGGAAACTATCCTTGTAGACCAAAGCAAGGAGGTGAAAACACATGATCGATAACAAGAACAACCAAGAAAATCGCAACAGCTTCGACAATCGCAACAGCCAGGAAAACCGCAACAATCGCAACAATCAGAACAGCAAAAATAACCAGAACAACAAAAACAATCAGAACAATCAGAATCGATGAGTGTTTTTTAAAAGGGTGCCTATGGGCATCCTTTTAATTTTTTATTGACAAATAATATTTAAAAGAAGATAATGAACTTAATATTCATTCTATGAAAGGAATTCTTATGGAAAAACTTTCTTCAAAAAGAGGACGTGTCGGCGAGATGGAGCTTTGGCGCTTTCTCTTTGCAATCATTATCGTTTTCCATCATTCCAGAAATCTTATAGGCAACGAAAATGCGCCGTTTTTCAACGGTGCCTATGCGGTCGAATTTTTCTTTATTTTATCGGGCTATCTGCTCATGCAAAGTATTGCCCATTCCCAAGATCTTCCCGGCGATCGCTTGGGCACCGAAACCATCCAATTTATTAAAAATAAATATCTTTCCTTCTGCCCGGATCTTTATATTTCCTGGATTATTGGGTTTCTTGCCACCGTTATCATCACCCGTTGCAATGTTTTAGAGCTCTTTATGGGCGGCTTTTGGGAGATGACGCTTTTACATATGGGCGGTTTATATATCAGCAAAATCAACAGTGCCGTTTGGTATTTATCCTCCATGCTGCTGGGGATGCTGATCCTTTATCCGTTGCTGCGCCGCTATAAAGAAACGGCCAAAAAGCTTTTAGTGCCTCTGATCACCCTCTTTTTGCTGGGCTGGTTCTATCAGGAGACGGGCTCTTTGCGCGTACCCTTTGATTGGAACGGAATCACCTTTAAAGCCAATCTACGGGCAATCGCCGATCTGGGACTGGGCGTAATCTGCTACCAGACCACCCAATGGTTTTCTTCTCTTTCCTTCAATAAACCTGCCAAAGTCATGGTGGCGCTCGTTAAATATTTTTGCTACGGCACCCTCATCACCTATATGTTCACGGTGGATGAAGTTCCGCCCACCCAGGATTTCTTCTTTTTGATCCTTTGGATGATCGCCATTGGGATGACCTTCAGCCGTCAAAGCATCGCTAATCATATTTTCGACAATAAGTGGATCTTCTTCCTCGGTAAATTCAGCCTGCCCCTCTATCTTTCCCATTATTATTGGAGCAACTTGCTGGGAGAACTTTTGCCAAAATCAATGGCTTGGGGCTGGAAGCTTGCCGCTTATTGGGCGGTCAGCCTCTCTACCGCCGCCATCGTTATGTTGCTTTCCTCCCTTTGGAAAAAGCATCGGAAAACGATTCTTCTTTCTCTCAAAAAAGTCTTTTTAAAAAAGGAGGATTGAAAAATGAAATTCGATTTTCGCATGGAATGGGGTTATCATTTCCTTTATTCCAACCACCAATACCATGATGAAATGATCTGGGACGGCACACTTCATGTTGAAAACGGTATCATCCAAGAAGTTTATCAATTGGAGTATCCCCGCCCCAATATGGATCTGCATTTCGGGCCAGGCCTCTGCGCTAAGGAAACGCCGCTTGCCGCTCCTCAATGGAAGAGCGCGACCTGCAATTGGATGGAAGGAATTCGGATCGTTGCCGAAGCGGAAGAAGACGCAGTCTTTCATCTTAAAGCAGGAGAATATACCATCGATTTTTCCGCTTCCGATCTGCAAAAAAAGGGGCGGCTGACCTACCCTGTCGGACCGAAATACCTCAACTGTGCCATCATCATCAATTTAACCGACCACCTTTGGTTCCGCCCCGCTCCCAAAGCGGAAGAACGGGAAATTCCCATCGATAGCCTCGGCCTGCCGATCTACCCTTGGGCGCGAATGAAACTGGCCTGGCTTTCCCCCGACCAACCCGCCCGGTGGGAGCAGGAGATCCCCGCGATCGAAGGGGACGACGGTGAGCAGCTGCTGCACCTTGTTGCCATGGCAGTCCCCTTGGATTACTGCGATGATGAATCCCAAAAGCAACTGATGGCCCATTATACCTTGGGTCTTTATTGCGACGGTATTTTATTAAAGGAATTTTCCCGCTACTACCGCAACCACGATGCAGACATGCAACTTTTAGAGGATGATTGGGTGCGCTTCCGTGTTCCTGCCGGCAACCATCAATTTGCCCTCAAAATCCATTCCTCCGAGGGCGTGATGGGTCCCAAGCAGATCCCCTGCCCGCAAAATTCTTTGGGCATCAGCCTTCTGCGGATCAAATCCTGCAATTATTATCATGGCCGGCTTTCTATCCCCGAATGGGCGCTCAAAGGCGAAAAAGTTTTCGGCAAGGTTTATGCCGCCAAGGAAGAAGCCCTCCAAATCAACGATCTTTCCCTCCCCTGCAAGACAGGCTGGAATGAATTTGAACTTTCCACCGCAAATGCAGGAATGCAGGAATACCGTTGCGGCGCACATGCCGCCACCATCGAGATCTACGATATCCCCGAAGAAAAGATCCCCGTTCGGGTGGGCTACGATATGACCGTTGTTCCCCACGATAACAACGGCTATATCGATTGGCTTTTGGACTATACCGCCCGCACCCGCTTGGGCAACTACATTATGTTCCGCTCCTTCTCCAAGCCGACTGCAACCGAAACCGATTACCGTCGTTGGGGCGCATTTTGCCGTAAACACCATATCCACGCCTCTACCTGCCGCGATACCTATCAATTAGCGCTGGCCGAAGAATTGGGCGAATTTCTGGTGGATCAGGGTAAGCATGAATATGCGGGCCGCACCTATATTTCCGAACCCGCAGAGGGCTATCAATCCGAGTCCATGAAAGAGGCGGCGGAGCATTTTACCGCCTATATGAAAGAGGAGATCGACCGCACTCGTCAATATGCGCCCCGCGTTGCCTTCGGCGACCCTTCGGGCGCGGTAAAATATTCCTTTTTGGCGGGGGCTGATTCGGTGCGCGCCGAGACCCTTGCAGGTTATACCACGCCCCTTTTAAGCAGCACCCGCGCCGCGGCCGAATCGCTGGGCAAGGGCGATTGGAGCGTGCACGTTGCCATTCAGCATAACCATCAGCTTTACCATGAAAATCATTTGGGAATGTATTTCTTAGGGCTGATGCAGCCTTGGATCATGGGTGCCAACGGCATCTATGAGGAAGATTCCCTTTTTGAACTTTTCAAAGAGGAGCGCCAATGCTGGGATGATGCTCTTACCAAAGGCAAGCGGGATATGACCCGCCGCTTCTATAAATTTGCCAAGACCCATCCTCGCCAAGGGAGATGCGTTCGCAATATCGCTGCTTTAGAGGGGCGGTATGCCATCGCCCCCAACGGTGCCCTTTGCTTCGGATTCCAAAACCATCAGTGCAAGGTTTGGGGTGCCTTCGGCAAAGATCATCCCACCTGGCAATTCGGTCAGCCGGAAAAGGGCAACCATCTTCTGGATGTGCTGATGCCCGGTTGCACCCTTCTGCCCCTTCATCAAAAGCCCGAGCAACGCCGCTTTTTCTTCACCGGCGCGCCCTACGGCGATATCGATAAGACCCCCATCGAGGCATCCCTCGATTATCTCAACCAATATAAACTGATCCTCAACCTTTGCTGGCATACCGCCACCGAGGAAGATACCCAAAAACTGACCGCCTATGTTCAAAACGGGGGTACTCTTCTCTCGGGTCTGCCCCAATTCAGCACCCATACCCATCGGGAATTTTTGGCGGATATGGAGGATCTTGCCCTCATCAACGGCGGCGATCTTTCCGCAACCTGCGGCTTTAAGGTTTTGGGCAAGGGCGAAAAATTCAGCGGCAGATGGGAGAGCAACATCCCCTTGCCTTCCCCCGACCTTTCCGCTTTGCCCAATGAATCCCCCGAGGAAGACGGCGATCTCCATCTGGCAAATATTGAACTTTGCGGCGGCGAGGTTCTGGCATGGGACAAAGAAACCGGCGCACCCCTGCTGATCCGCAACCAATGGGGAAAAGGGTATTTCTACACCTTTACATTCTGGGCTTATCCCGGCCATGAGCAGGCCCAAGAATTTGCCGCCGCCTGGGTGGCAAAACTGGCAGAAGAAGCCCAAGAAACCTTCCGCATTGAGGATGCATCCCGCGAAGTCTTCTGGACTGTTTGGGAAGAAAACGGAATGCAAAAGGTTTACCTGCTCAATACCGATTGGACCGCCAAAAGAAATGCCAAAGAAATCACCCTTTGGCACAAAGATCAATCCATCCCCCTCGCCATCACCGAGCGGGAACTGACCGTTGTTACCTTCGGCAAAGATGTAAAGGTTGAACACTTTACCATATAAAAAAGAGCCCCGATGGGGCTCTTTTTTATTATTCTAAGTTTAATGCGATCGCCAGCTCCGCGCCGATGCGCTTGGCCATGCGGTAAAAACCAAGATCGTTGGGGTGGGTGCGATCCACGGTGCAATCGTCCCAATTATCCCCTTCAAATAATTCCTCGCCGGGGATAAAGTAAACGTTCTCTCCCCTTGCCTTCGCCTCTTCATAAACCGAGCGGATAAAATCGCGGCGAGGTGTGCAGGCCTCGGGCTTGATCAGGATATCGGGCTTAGTAATAAATATAACAGGAAGATCGGGATGCTTTTCCCTTATAATGCGGTAGAAACCGGGCAGGGTTTTCTGCAGATGCTCCAAAGAGGGAGCGTTATGATCATAATCGCAAACAAAGGCCTCCATCGGCAGAGATGCGATATATTCCGCCAGCTCCGGCTCGCCCTTGGCGTTACCCGAAAAACCCAAATTGATATAATCCAAATTGAATTGGCGGGAGATCATCGCCTCATAGGCGGTACCCGGGCGGGATGCGCATCCTCCTTGGGTGATGGAAGAGCCATAAAAAACGACCGGCTTTTCATTGCGGTAAGCAACAGCGACAGGCTCCACCTTTGCATCCTTTTTCAGGCCGATATAAAAATCATAAACCTGATCGTAGAGCGGCATATTGATGGTATAATCCGCCATCTGCCCATCCAACGGAAAGGAGAGCGTATATTCTTCAATCGTTTGAATGGGCGGGATAAAGGTATTAACATAATATTCCCGCTCCTGCCCGTCTAAGCGGCGGTAAAGGTCAAAGCCCGACTTGCAGGTTTTGGCCATATGGGAAGCCGAAGGGCCGCCGGGCGATTTGATAAAGAGGGCGATAAAGGAAGAATCGGTGCGGAAGCGAACTCTGCCGCCCGCCGTTTTTACCTGACAATAAGTAATGCCGTGGTTCATGGATCCGCCGTCAAATTTTTCGCTGACCGACCAAGGCAGGCGCATATACTGCCCATGCTCCTCATTATAATAAACCCCATGGAGTGCCAACGGTGCCTTACGGGGATCATACCACTCCATATCCGGCTCATCAAGGGTTGTTGTAATTTTAAAATTCGGATCAATATCTTCTAAACGCATTTTTATAATTCCTCCCGATTTTATGATTTCAGTATAACAATAATACTATAAAAGTCAACCCATTTTTTATTGACATTTCATTTTTACTTTGCTATGCTTTAAGCAAGAAAATATTGGGGGAAAAAGAAGATGAATATTCAACTGATTCAGAATCGCAAATCCACCTATTCCATTATTTTTTCAAGCACAGCCGACGCGCCGATTCGGCTGGCCGCCGAGGAACTTTCAGGTTATTTGGAGAAAATAAGCGGTGTAAAATTACCCTTTTTCACCGATGACCGCCCTGAAAGCCCCTATGAGATCCTCTTGGGGCAAACCAATCGCGGATTCCCCGCCGAAATCGATTGCGAAGGCCTCGGCATCAATGGGTTCACCATCCGCACCGAAGGGAAAAAGATCTATCTCGCAGGCGGAGATGCCTACGGTGTCCTCTATGCCGTTTATGAATTTTTGGAAAAGTATCTGGGATGCCGTTTCTATACCTCCTGCTTTGAAAAGATCCCCCAAAATGAGAGCATTTCCCTCCCATCCATCGACGAAACCCAAAAACCGGGCTTTCCCTATCGTTCCCTCTATTGGTATGAATATCAAAAGAGCGATGAGCTTTGCGCCAAGCGCAAGGTCAACTACCGCAAGAGCGGGATAACGATGGATAAAAAATACGGGATGCGCCTGCACTATTGCGAAGACTGCGAATGCCATACCATCTATACCCTGGCCGAAATGACCGGCAGCCATATCGACATTCAGCCCTGCCTTTCGGATGAGAAGGTCTATCAAACCATTTTAAAGAACCTGCGTAAATTTTTGCAGGCCGATCCCGAGGCAAAGATCGTTTCCGTCTCCCAAAACGATACCCACCGCTGGAGTAAGGGTTGCGAATGCGCGAAGTGCAAAAGGATTTTGGAAGAAACAGGAAGTTATGCAGGCTCCTGGATTTTGCTGATCAAACGGCTGGCGGAGGATCTCAAGGCGGACTATCCTGATCTCCTATTCCATACCTTCGCCTATCGGTTTACCCGCCAACCGCCCCAAAATATCACCTTGCCCGAAAACCTCATCGTTGAGCTTTGCTCTATCGAATCCTGCTTTCGCCATCCCTTAGAGGAATGCGGAACGGTGGGGGATGACCATGTCCCCGCCGAAAACTTCCCTCTTCTCTTGGAGAAATGGAGTAAGCTGACGCCCCATCTGGCGATTTGGGATTATAATACCAATTTCAAAAACTACTGTATGTTCCACCCCAACTTCGAGGTGCTGCGCAAAAATATCCGTTTCTTTGCCGAGCATAACGCCAAATATCTCTTCTGCCAGGGCAACGCCGCCTCCTTCAGCGGAGAATTTGGCGAACTGCGAAGCTATCTGCTGACCAAGCTGATGTGGGACCCTTATATGAGCGATAAGGAATACCGTCGCATCACCGAAGAATTTATCGATGATTACTACGGCAAGGGCGCACCCTTCATTAAAGAATACATCCGCTTGGGGCTGGAATACACCAAAGACCTGCACGTTACCACCTATGAACTCCAGCCCCGGGAATTTCCAAACCGCAAAGAAGGCGATCGACTCCTGCCCCATCCCTTTATCCTCGAAGGAGAGCAGCTTTTTGCCGCCGCAATGGACGCGGAAAGCGATCCCCTTCTGCAAGAGCATATAGAGCGTGCCTCCCTCCAGATCGGATACCTTCAGTCTCTCTACGGTTTTGAACGGCTTGAGATGATGTATAAAAACCGTCATCCCGACCTCAAGCAAGCAATGGAAACCTACCGCGCCGGAAACCGCGCTTTGGCGGAAAAGATGCTGCGCCACGGCGTGAATTACGCTACCGAAAGCGTGCCAGTGAGCGATATTGAAAACCTGCACTTCGACCAGCCGATCAACCGCTGGAGCAAGCCCGACCATATTATCCCTGTATAAAAACCTGCGCCTGCGCATAAATTATGCGCAGGCGCTTTTTTCGCAACCTACGGTTGCATAAAAATTCAAAGTTTAGTTGTTTGCTTTTTTGAAAAACGGGGAGTATGATAGGTTAGAGTAAATATGAAAAGAGGGAAAGTATGACCATCGGAGAAAAAATCGTATTATTACGCACATCCGCTAAAATGTCCCAGGAGCAATTTGCCGAAAAACTTTCGGTATCGCGGCAGTCTGTTTCCAAATGGGAGATGGACCAATCCTTGCCCCAGATCGATAAGATCCTGCAGATCTGTGAGCTTTTTTCCATCTCTGCCGATCAGCTTCTCCATCAGGAGGAAGAACTGCACCCCTACCCTGCCGTACCCAACATTGATTTCAGTGCCCTCTCTAAAAATAAATACTTCGGAACCGACGGTTTTCGCGGAGAGGCCAACGAAACCCTGACCTCCATGCAGGTCTACCGCATCGGGCGTTTTTTAGGATGGTATTTTTCCAGCCCCCTTTCGGGTTGCACCAAACCTAATCATAAGCCCCGCATTGTGATTGGAAAGGACACCCGCCGCTCCAGCTATATGCTGGAATACTCCATTGTTGCCGGTATCACCGCCTCGGGTGCCGATGCCTATATGCTCCATGTTACCACCACCCCCAGCGTATCTTACGTTACCCGCCAGGATGAATTTGATTGCGGCGTGATGATCACCGCCTCCCATAACCCCTATTATGATAACGGCATTAAGATCGTCAATCACTTCGGTGAAAAACTGGATGACCGCACCGCCGCGCTGATCGAAGCCTATATCGACGGCGACCTCGCCGCTTTGGGCATTGAAGAGGAGGATCTTCCGCTGGCCAAGCGGGAGAGCTTGGGCGAGATCATCGACTATGTGGCGGGCAGAAACCGCTATATGGGTTATCTGATCTCGGTGGCGGCCCATTCCTATAAGAATCTGCGGGTAGGGCTGGACTGTGCCAACGGCTCATCCTGGATGGTTGCCAAAGCCGTCTTTGATGCCCTGGGTGCTCAGACCTAT
This sequence comes from Clostridia bacterium, assembly GCA_017442025.1. Taxonomy (GTDB): domain Bacteria; phylum Bacillota; class Clostridia; order Oscillospirales; family QAKW01; genus QAKW01. Next base: position 1,951 of record JAFSBD010000303.1, on the reverse strand, counting down.
CTGACCGGCGCCTCCCCCAACGGACTCAACATCAATGAGGGTTGCGGTTCCACCCATATTGAAAATCTCTGCGCGCTGGTGCGGGAGCATCACCTGGATGTGGGCTTTGCCTTCGATGGCGATGCCGACCGTTGCATCGCTGTGGACGAGCTGGGCAACCCCGTCGATGGCGATTCCATCCTCTATATCCTCGCCACCCGCCTCAAAAAGCGAGGAATGCTGGATCAGGATACAGTGGTGGCCACCGTTATGTCCAATACCGGCCTGATTCGGGCTTTAGAAAAAGAAGGAATTCAATGCGTGCGTACCTCGGTGGGGGATCGGTTCATCTATGAATGCATGCAAAAGAACGGCTACCGCCTGGGCGGGGAGCAATCGGGGCATATTATTTTGAAAAAATATGCCACTACCGGCGATGGCTTACTGACCGCCATTATGATCGCCGAGCAAATGCGGGACGAAAAATCCACCCTCTCTCAGCTTGCCCGCCCGGTCGTTAACCTTCCCCAATATACCCTGAATATCCGTGTAACCGATAAAGCCGCCCTCCTCAACGATCCCCGTGTTCAGCAAGGGTTGCAGGAGATTTCCGAACGCATCGGTAAAAACGGCCGCATCCTCCTGCGCGAAAGCGGAACCGAGCCGGTAATCCGCATTATGGTGGAATATGAATCCTTGGAAGGCTGCAAAAAGTATGCCGAATCCCTTGCAGAAATTATAGAAAAACAACTTTTTTCTTAATCATACCAACCATAAAATGGCATATTTTTTATAATTTAAAGAAATAATCCTCTGTTTTTTCTTTATTTTTTATATTTTCTTGCTTTTTTATAAATCTATGCTATAATTTTATTAAAGGAGGGTGAAGCCATGCAGAATTATACCGTTTTGGATACAAGATATGAACTCTACGGCGATTGTTGCCTGTATCATACCGCAATGGAGCATAGCTTCAGCATGAAAGCCCCCCATTATCATAACGATTATGAGTTTTATTTTCTCATCAGAGGCAACCGAAAATATTTTCTTGCCAATAAGATCTGCGACCTAACGCCGGGGGATGTTTTGCTGATCAAAAACGGCGAACCCCATCAAGCCACTTTGGATACCGACCTTCCCTATGAGCGGTATCTCATCCACATCACCCCCAAGCTGATGAATTCCATCTGCAAGGAATATCGGGAACTTGCGGATTTTGTTTATACCCGCTCCTTAAAACTCAAAGAAGAGACCCGCGAAGAGCTGATGGAGATCATGTGCCTGCTGCAAAAGGAATTTGATACCCGGGATGATTATTCCAAGAGCATGATCAAAAACCATATCACCCGCATCCTCCTGCTGCTCCACCGTGCCGCCAACCAACCGGGGCATGAAGTGGCGCTGACCGAAAAAAACGATATTCGCCTGCAAAACTCCATCAACTATATCGTGGAGCATTTCAACGAAAATATCACCTTGGAGCAATGCTCTAAAATCGCCTATATGAGCCCCTCCCACTTTTCCCGCCTGTTTCATCAGCTTACTTCCTTAAGCTTCAAAGAGTATCTCAATAAGATCCGCGTCGAAAAGGCCTGTGAGATCTTGCAGGAGCGCGATATTTCCATTACCGAACTGGCGTTGAATGTCGGGTTCAACAGCAGCAGTTATTTCAGCCAGGTCTTTAAATCCATCGCCGGAACATCCCCGATTACATACCGTAAAAACAACCGTAAATAAGCAAAAGCCTTGAAGGATTACCCTTCAAGGCTTTTTATTTCATCATAATGATGCAAGTGAAGCATTATTTTGTTTTTTCAAGATACAGAAGCGTCCCCTGTCTTTAGGAAGACAAAAGACACAGAACACTGCATGATTTAACATCGCACACAACAGATGAAAACTGGATAGTGTATAATAAAAGGCGCAGGACAGGTCGAGGGACGGTCTGTAGATATGATCACGCCAATAGAAC
>JAFSBD010000302.1 GCA_017442025.1 Clostridia bacterium | reverse complement strand
TTTAAATTTTTTTTAAAAAAAACTTGATTTTTGAAATCTCCTGTTATATATATAGATAAATAATATTATATTTTGTCTCCTATTAGCGCAGTTGGAAAAAAGTGCATCCCCCCGATGAACCCGATACCGAGCGTCATTTAAAAAGCGACAGTATTGCTTCCGATAGCCATACTGTCGCGTGTTGTTATTTTTGGGGAACTTGCAGAACCACCCGCAATATAAATATATTGTCTTGGAGCGTGAACCGGCATTTTCCACCGAGTCTTTCGGTCATATACAGAATGCTCTGCGTACCATAACCGTGCCCCTTCCGATTAGATGCGGGAAAACCATCGATGAAGATCGGTTTTTCCTGGAACGGGTTTTTCACCGAAAGCAAGAGTTTGCCGTCGGAATGTTTCAGCATTAATTTGATACGACGTTCAGCAACCGGCAGTTTTTCCTGGGCATTTACTGCGTTATCCAAGGCATTTAGAATGATGGAAGAAAACATAATCTCATCAACGGGAAGCGCATCAATCTCCACTGCCACGTTGAAATCGATGTCCTGCTTTTTGCATTTGCTCTCAAAGCTTGTGAGAATATAATTGATCGTGTCGTTATTGCAATACCGATGCAAGGATGCCGCTTCTACTTGTTGGGTGAATCCGGAGATCAGTTTGAGTGCTTGTTGTTTATCGTCTTGTTCGATGCATAACGCCAAGTTGCTGAGTATCCGCCGCATATCATGGCGAAGCAGGCTGGTTTCAAGATTACTCTTCTTGATGGTCTCAATTTCTTTGGCTTGTTGCTGGGCAGCAATTCGGATAATTTCCTCTTTATGCTCCGCATCCAACTTTTTCTCATGCTCTTTATAGTAAACAACGCAAAAGATCATGAAAAAGAAGCAAAGAGAAAAAGATAAAAACTCTGCCGCCAAGCGATAATGGCTAACCCATAAATCAGTATAAACGCCTACGATATAATCAAATACATAATAGATTAACGGAAGGCTGCTAAAAATGATAACACTACGGGCATCCTTACTGAAAATATTGGATATATAGGCCGCAAGATATCGGATTACCACCAAAGAAACGATCGCAGCAACCATGATTTTAACAAACCAGACGACCGTGCTGTTATCCACAAAAGCTTCTGTCAACAACCCAAACCATTTAGATGGCTGGCAACAAAGGTATGCCAAAGAGATGGATGCAACTACCGTGATGATTCTTTTCTTAAAAACAACAACCAACAGAATGGCCAACGGCAGATGTACAATCACCGGATACAATTTCCATACAACCGACTCTACCCCACCCGAGAAAAACAGAGCAGATAACTGAGAGATCGCGCATATAACAACGATCGATAAAACGCCAACAAAGCTCCGCTTTGTGAACCGCACTCCGCAAAAGGCGGCAGACCAGACAACACCCCAAAGCAAAGTAAGCGCATGATGTACAAAGAACAAAACCGTATCGATCATGGCTCTTCACCCGCCTTCTCAAAAATTACGCGAAAGTAGATTTCCTCAAAATCTTTTTGATGACTGCGCGAAATGGGGATGCGGCATCCCGATTGCAAAACGATCTCCGAATGAGAGTAACTGGTAATGTGGTGGATATTCACAATATAACTGCGGTGGCATTTGAAAAAACCATCCTCAAGCAAAAGCTTTTTCTCATAAGCATAAAGCGGATCTGTTGATTCCACCGTCTTGTTCTCGGCAGTATAAAAGATAATATGCTTACTTTGGGATTCAACATATTCAATCTTTGAAAGAGGAATTCTGTGAACCGCGTCGAGCCCTTTTACCGTTAAGCATTTTGAGATGCTCATGATTTCAGTTATCAACTCGTCCAAGCAGGAAAAAAGTTTGGCCGGTTCAATCGGCTTTAATAAATAGTTGCTCGCTTTAACGGCATAGGAATCAACAGCAAACTCCGCAGAGGAAGTCAAAAAAACGATTTTAACGCTCTTATCCTTTGCACGCAACTCCCTTGCGGCGTCGATCCCATTAAGCAACGGCATAACCACATCAAGCAAAATAATATCAAAGGGATTTTTTGAATGTGCCAAAATCAACGCATCGCCATCTTCAAACAGTTCGATCCAAATGTTCTCGGGGCAATGATCCCAATGATCGATCATAAATTTCGTTTGATGTAAAAAAGCCGAAGAATCATCGCATATCCCGATCCGAATCAATTGGGCACCTCCTTTGCATATCATTCGACAGCATAATTATATCACAATATGAGAAAACATTCAATGTTCTATGGTTGCAATTCATTCCTTAAAACGCGCAATTCATTCGTTTCATTCTGGAGGAAATTTTTATTTGATATAATAACAGTGTTAAATTATCATTATTTGCTTTTCGAATCAATGAAAGTTCTATATTTAAAAAAGTAAACGCGCCCACCCATAGCTAAAAACCATAGCCATTGAACCCAAGCGCACCCCTCGGACGAAGCCGATACCTCGCATAATTTGAAAAGCGACAGTATTGCTTCCGATAGCCATACTGTCGATTTTTTTATTTTTGGGGAACTTGCAGAACACCATTTCTTATTTATGGCGAAGGCTTTCGGCTAATGCGCGCAGGATCGCCACATCCTTTTTGCTGATTCCCGTAATATCTATGGTTTCCCGTTTATCCAAGCCGAGCAAATAATCTGTGCTGACATGAAATACTCTCGCCAAACGAATCAGAACATCGGGGGATGGTGCTCTTTCGCTTAGTTCATAAAATGAAATGACGCTTTTTGTGATTCCTAAGCGTTGAGCCAGTTGAAGTTGCGTAAGGCCTGCTTCTGTCCTTAATTGCTTCAAACGGTTGCTGAAATCCACTCATTTATCACTTCCTTCCTCAAGTATTATGTCTTAAAAAAGTACTAATATGGTGTTTTTGTGTACTAAAAAAGTTGACTTCAAGATGAATAATCAGTATAATAATTAAAAAAATAAATATTTAAAATAAATATACTGCGCAGTTTACTGCGAGAAACGAGGTAA
>JAFSBD010000301.1 GCA_017442025.1 Clostridia bacterium | reverse complement strand
GGACGAACTTCCGGATGAATATTAAGGAGAATGAAATGATGGAAAAAATGGTTAATATTTTCCTTTTCGGGAAGAGATATGAAGTCCCCGAAAATCTCACGATTATGACCGCCATGGAATATGCCGGCTATCAGCTGGTGCGCGGTTGCGGTTGCAGAAACGGTTTTTGCGGCGCCTGCGCCACCATCTACCGCATCAAGGGCGATAACGAACTCAAGGCCTGCCTTGCCTGCCAGACGACCGTGCAGGATAATATGTATATCGCTACCCTGCCCTTCTTCCCCTTGGTCAAGCAGGTCTATGATATCAATGAGATCCCTGTCAATGAAAGCGTGATGATGCAGCTTTATCCCGAGATCTATGCCTGCGTGGGTTGCAATGCCTGCACCAAAAGCTGCACCCAGGGGTTGAATGTTATGCAGTATATCGCCTACGCCCAGCGCGGCGATTTTGAAAAGTGCGCCGAGGAGTCTTTCGACTGCGTCATGTGCGGCGTTTGTTCCTCCCGTTGCCCCGCAGGGATCTCCCATCCCCAGGTGGCAATGCTGGCCCGCCGCATCAACGGCAAGTATCTTGCCCCCGGTTGCGGCCATCTGGAAGATCGGGTCAAAGAAATTCGCAACGGCGATTTCAACGACCTGATCGAAGCACTCATGCAAAAGCCGGTGGAAGAGCTTAAAGAGCTCTATAACACCCGCGAGATTGAAAAGTAAGGAGGGAGCAATTATGTATTCTGAAAAATATCAAGAATCTTTGGCCGCCGTTGAGGCTGCCCGCGCAAAAAATATTGCTCTCGAGCCCGAGCGTATGACCGCAAAGCAGAAGGAAGACCTTCTGGCGGCCTACCATCCCGACTATAAGGTTAGCGAATTTTCCGTTTTGCAGATCGGCCCCAATAAGGGCGATAAGGTTCCCCATGAGCTGGCCGAGATGCTGCAGGCCCATAGCCGCATTGCCGCAAAGGATATCGGCCTTTCCGATCCCGATTATGAGACCGATGTTCTGATCATCGGCGGCGGCGGTGCAGGTACTTCCGCGGCCATCGAAGCCCATGAGGCCGGTGCGGACGTTATGATCGTTACCAAACTGCGGATGGGCGATGCCAATACCATGATGGCGGAAGGCGGCATTCAGGCGGCCGATAAGCCCAATGATTCCCCCGCCATCCATTTTGTTGATGCCTTCGGCGGCGGCCATTTTGCCGCCAAGAGAGAGCTTTTGGCCAAATTGGTCTGCGATGCGCCTGAAGCCATCCAATGGCTCTCCAACCTGGGCGTGGAATTTGATAAGGATGCCGACGGCACCATGGTTACCACCCATGGCGGCGGTACCTCCCGCAAGCGGATGCACGCCGCTAAGGACTATTCCGGCGCAGAGATTATGCGTACCCTGCGGGATGAGGTTCTCAACCGTGGCATTCCTGTTGTTGATTTCACCGCAGCCATCGAGCTGATTTTGGATGAAAACGGCAAGGCCGCAGGTGCGGTTTTGATGAATATGGAAACCAAAGAGTTGCTGGTTGCCAAGGCAAAGACCGTTGTTATCGCTACCGGTGGTGCAGGCCGTATGCATTATCAGGGTTTCCCCACCTCCAACCATTATGGCGCAACCGCCGACGGTCTGGTTCTGGGCTATCGCGCAGGTGCTAAATTGCTCTATGCCGAAACCCTGCAGTATCATCCCACCGGCACTGCCCATCCCGAGCAGATCTTCGGTGCGCTGGTTACCGAAAAGGTTCGTTCCCTCGGCGCAAAGCTTGTGAATAAGAACGGTGAGGTCTTCATGCATCCCTTGGAGACCCGCGACGTTACCGCCGCCTCCATCATCCGCGAGTGCAGCGATCGGGATAACGGCCTGGAGACCAATAACGGCAAGGCCGTTTGGCTGGATACCCCGATGATCGAAGCCATCGGTGGGGAAGGCACCATCGAGAAGCGCATCCCCGCCATGATGCGTATGTACATGAACTACGGCATCGATATGCGCACCACGCCTATCCTGATCTACCCGACCCTCCACTCCCAGAACGGTGGTCTGGAGATCGGCGGCGAGGGCTTC
>JAFSBD010000300.1 GCA_017442025.1 Clostridia bacterium | reverse complement strand
GTGTGGGCGGATGCCCGGTGCAGATCGATATTCCCGCCTTTATCCAAAAGGTGCAACAAGGGGATTTTGAGGCGGCCTATCAGATCATCAGCGCGCAAAGCGCGTTGCCTGCGGTCTGCGGCCGCGTTTGCCCCCAGGAGACTCAATGCGAGGGCAAATGCGTGCGGGGGATCAAGGGCGAGCCGGTTGCCATCGGGCGGCTGGAACGGTTTGTTGCCGATTGGCATATGGCCAACGCCAAGGGTCTGCCTGAGAAACCCGCTTCCAACGGCAAAAAGATCGCCGTCATCGGCAGTGGCCCTGCGGGGCTGACCTGCGCGGGGGATCTGGCGCGCAAGGGCTATGATGTTACCATCTTTGAAGCGTTGCATCTGGCCGGCGGCGTTTTAGTCTACGGTATTCCCGAATTCCGCCTGCCCAAGGCGATCGTTGCCAAGGAGATCGAAGGGCTGAAAGCTTTGGGCGTGAAGGTGGAGACCAATATGGTGATTGGGCGTGTCCTTTCCATCGACGAACTGTTTGAAAAGGGGTTCGAGGGTGTTTTCATCGGGAGCGGCGCAGGCCTGCCCCGCTTTATGGGCATCCCCGGCGAAAACCTCAAGGGCGTGCTTTCTGCCAATGAGTTTTTGACCCGCGTGAACTTAATGAAGGGCTACCTGCCCGATAGCGAGACTCCCGTTCCCCGCGGCCGAAAGGTGGCGGTGATCGGCGGCGGAAACGTGGCGATGGATGCCGCCCGCTGCGCCAAACGCTTAGGGGCGGAGGAGGTCTATATCGTCTATCGCCGCTCGATGGATGAAATTCCCGCCCGCGCGGAGGAGATCCACCATGCCATCGAGGAGGGGATCATCTTCAAGACCCTCACCAACCCCACCGAGATCTTGGGGGATGAACATCAGAATGTGGTTGGGCTGACCTGCGTGGAGATGGAATTGGGCGCGCCCGATGAGAGCGGCCGCCGCCGCCCGATTGTGAAAGAAGGCAGCGAGCATCGGCTGGAGATGGATGTTGTTATCATGGCGATCGGCACCTCTCCCAACCCCCTGATCCGTTCCACCACCCCGGGTTTGGAGACCAATAAATGGGGTTGCATCGTTGCCGAAGAGGAAACCGGCCTTACTTCCCGCGCAGGCGTTTATGCCGGCGGAGATGCGGTTACCGGCGCGGCGACCGTCATCTTAGCGATGGGCGCAGGCAAGCAAGCCGCCAAAGCGATGGATGAAAAGCTAAAATAAGAGAACACTTATAGTATCATTTAAAATCTCTTTGAAGAGGTGATTCTATGGATATTTTTGATATACTCGCCATGATCGGCGGGTTGAGCCTGTTCCTTTTCGGCATGAGCGTGATGGGGGATGCCCTGGAACGCCGCGCGGGAGGGGGATTAAAGGCCCTGCTGGCACAACTCACCCGCAATAAGGCGGCAGGGCTATTGACCGGCCTGGGGGTTACTGCGGTGATCCAAAGCTCCTCGGCAACCACCGTTATGGTAGTGGGTTTTGTCAACTCCGGCATCATGACCTTAAGGCAGGCGATCAGCGTCATCATGGGCGCCAATGTGGGCACCACCGTTACTGCCTGGATCCTGAGCCTTTCAGGCCTCTCGGGCGATAACCTTTTTGTTCAGCTTCTGAAGCCCACCTCTTTTACTCCCATTTTGGCGGTGATCGGCATTGCTCTTTATATGATGGGTAAGAGCAGCAAACAAAAGGATACCGGCACCATCCTGCTGGGCTTTGCTACCTTGATGTTTGGTATGGACGCCATGTCCTCCGCGGTGGCGGGGCTGGCGGAGGTGGAAGGGTTTAAGAATCTCTTCCTGCTCTTTAAAAACCCCATTCTGGGCGTTTTGGTGGGCGCGGTACTGACCGCCATCATCCAATCCAGCTCGGCCTCAGTGGGTATTCTGCAGGCGTTGGCGGTAACCGGCCAGGTCTCCTATGGCGCGGCCATCCCCATTATCATGGGTCAGAATATCGGCACCTGCATTACCGCCATCCTCTCCTCCTTCGGCACCAATAAGAATGCCAAGCGGGCGGCGGTGGTCCACCTTGCGTTTAATATTATCGGGACCGCCATCGGTCTGCTTCTTTTCGGGGCCGTATCCTGGCTCTTCAAGCCGATGCTGCTGGATGAATCCGCCTCCCTTTTCGGGATCGCGGTGGCCCATTCGGTCTTTAATATTCTTTGCGTGGTGATTTTGTTCCCCGCTTCTTCTCTGCTGGAAAAGCTGGCCAATCGGCTGGTTCCCGATGGGGAAGAGAAGCAGGAGATCGTGGAATTGGACGAGCGTTTGCTCGCCACCCCGCCCATCGCTTTGGAGCGATGCAATCAGTTGGTGGGCGAGATGGCGGAGATCGCCAAAGATGCGCTTCATAAGAGCCTTGATATGCTCTGGAGCTATGATGCAGGGGTGGCGGAGGAGATCCGCAAATTGGAAGGGAAAGGCGACCATTATGAGGATATATTGGGCACCTACCTTGTTAAACTCAGCGGCAACCGCATGAGCGATAGCGATAGCAGCACCGCCTCCAAGCTCCTCAAGGCCATCGGCGATTTTGAGCGCATTTCCGACCATGCGGTCAACATTTTGGAATCGGCGGAAGAACTTCATCAAAAGAAGATTCGCCTGACCGAAGGGGCTACCCACGAACTGAAAACCCTCTGCAGGGCGGTGGAAGAGATCGTTGGTCTTTCGGCAAATGCCTTTTTGGAGAACGATCTGCAGACTGCTCTGGAGATCGAGCCGCTGGAGCAGGTGATCGACGGATTGAAGTCTACCCTGCGCAATCAGCATATCAGCCGCCTGCAAAAGGGCGAGTGTACCATTGAGGCAGGGTTTGTTTGGGCGGATCTCATTACCAACTTAGAGCGTACCGCCGACCATTGCTCCAATGTTGCCGCCTGCATCCTGGATGCGGCCGAGCATAACATGAACATCCATGAATCCACGAACGCTTTGAAAACCAACGAAGGATTCGAAGAAAAATATAAGGTTTACGCAGAAAAATATAGTCTTGTGTAAAAAAATGCTCGGGGAAAACCCGAGCATTTTTTATGCATTTAATAAAAGAAATGAAATATAGATAAAGAGTAATAGCGATATGACGGCCAGGATCGTGAAGAAGACAACATATTTTTTGATCGTTTTGATCTGCGTATATTGTTTCAGTAAAATAAATTCCTGCTTTTCCGCTTCGGACAGATCGGATTCCCGCACCCGATAAAAAGAATTTAAGGGGAGGTCGGTTGAGGCAGCTTGGTAGCGATATACACCTTCCGGCAGTTCTCCGCCCTCCTCTTCTAAAAGATGCAAGAAAGTATCGTTTTCTTCAGGAGTGCAATCCATTCTTTCCAGCAATTCAGCATCGGCTCTCAGGGCGATGAGCTTGGGTCTTAGTTTGAGTTTCTTCATTGTTTTTTTGCCTTTCTTTTCTCGAGTTTTTGGAAGAAGGGGAAGGTCAAAGGCCAGATGGCGCCTGCAAAGATCACCAAGAGGAAATAGGCGATCATCCGATGGAGCAGCTCGCCCGGCAGGAAATCCAATGCCAGATAGGCAAGCTCCTTAATTCCTAAGGAAAGCCCCAAGCCGAGCACCAGCTTTAAAAGCTGAACCCACCAGCAACCGGCGGTATCATAGCGGATATAACGTTGATCCAGCTCATAGGCAACAACAAATCCGCCCACCGCGCCCAGCATCTTATAGGCGTTTTTCAAGGCACTGAAAAGCTCTTCGCCGTTGGCTTCAGCAGGGAAGGGGAAGAACTCCATAAAGCAGACCTGCCCGATGGACCAGGCCAGCAACGCCCAAAGGAGGATGCGCATCCCCATGGGGTGCTGGGTCGCCTTATGCACCAAGGGATAGATGCCGAAGATGAGGGCCAGGGCGATCAAGACCGAAACAAAAACATCCAAAGGAGTATGCACCCCTAAATACATACGGGAAAGGGGCACCAGCACGCAAGCCGCGATGCTGAGGATAAAGAGCCAGCGCCGCTTGGTCCAGCGCGCCACCGAGCCGAAACAGCCCACCGCGCCTTGGGTATGCCCGCTGGGGAAGGAATAGCCGGTGGCTTCGGGGATCGCGCTTTCCACAACGGTGAAATTCGGATCCCGTACCCAGGGGCGATCAACGCGGAAGGTAACCTTCAAAAGTTGGTTGATCTGGGTGCCCAAAAAACCGACGGTCAGCAGATAATACCCTTCAAATTTATCGATACACCAAAGGAAGAGCATCCCCAAAACCATGAAGACCGTTTCTTCCCCCAGATGGGTTACCGTCTGCATGATAAAATCCAAAACAGGGTTTCGGATGCCCTCTAAAAAATACAAAAATTCCACAATACCTGCATTCCTTTCAAACTACTATCTAAATATTATCATACCAAAATGAAAATGTAAAATTAATTTTACTCCTTGCGCATATATTTTTTTGAAAGGAGTTGAATGGATCGCATGACGATTGTTACCATCCAGCCGGGCGATAGCCTTTATAAGATCGGCAAAAGCTACGGTGTTTCGGTAGAGCAGTTGGTGGAGGCCAACGGGATCGATCCCCATAAATACCTGGTGGTAGGGGATAGCCTGATCGTTCCCTCTCCGCGGGAAAAGAGCGGGCCGCTGATGGTGAATGGGTATGCTTATCCCTTCATCGATCGGGAGGTTCTCCAAAAAACATTGCCCTATCTGACCTATTTATCCATCTTCAGTTATGGAGTAACCGAAGAGGGCGGGCTGGTTCCTCCGCCCTTGGGGGATGAAGAACTGATCGAGGCTGCCCGCGCCGCGGGGGTCGCGCCCATGATGGTGCTGACAACGGTGGACGAAAGCGGCGGGTTCAACAGTGAGCGGGCGGTGAGCCTCTTGGAGAATACCGACCGCCGCGCCCGCCTGGCAGAAGAACTGCGCAGGGTCATCGAGGAGAAGGGCTATTACGGCGTGGATGTGGATATGGAATATATCCCCGGCAACCTGCGGCAGAATTATGTTGATTTTGTTGCCTACTTAAAGGAGCAGTTGGCGCCCCATCCGGTATTTGTTGCCTTAGCACCCAAAACCTCGCGGGAGCAACGCGGCCTGCTTTATGAGGCCCACGACTATGCGGGGATGGGCGAAGCCGCCGATATGGCGTTGATCATGACCTATGAATGGGGCTATGCCTTCGGGCCGCCGATGGCGGTGGCACCGTTGCCGAATGTGGAGCAGGTGATGAACTTTGCGGTGGGAGAGATCCCCAAGGAAAAGCTTTTGATGGGGATGCCCAACTATGGGTATGATTGGCCCATTCCTTTTAATAAAGCGAACCCCGCCCGCTCCATCGGCAATTATGAAGGGGTGGCCATCGCCCGCAAATACGGCGCGGAGATCCAATACGATGAAACCGCCCAGGCACCCTGGTTCCGCTATTATGATGCCCGCGGCAATCAGCATGAGGTCTGGTTTGAGGATGCCCGCAGTTATCAGGCAAAGCTGGGCTTGGTGCGGGATCTGGGTATCGCAGGGGTCAGCATTTGGAATGTTATGAGATGGTATAAGCCATTATACACACTATTAGACGGCTATTTCGACATCGTCAAAATAAATCGATGAAATCGGCGCATCTTCCGATTTGATCGATTTTAAATTGGATTATGGATAGAAGAGGTTTAGACCGGCTTATAAAAAAATAAAAATGGCTGAAAAAACGATCTGTTTTTTCAGCCATTTACTATTTTTTTTGAAAGGATTCCACAACGACCGTTACGGTATTTCCCTCCACCGAGGCAAAGCCTGCGCCGCAAGCTCCTTCCAGGATGGGTTCTCCATGAAGAAAGGCGTGCAACGGCCCTTCCTGCAAGGCCATCAGGGCCTTGATATGGCCGGGGTGGATGCCGTATTCACCGCCGCCGCGCCCCTTGGCATCGTCGCAGAGCATCAGCCGCACCGAATCGCAGGTGAGGGGCGGCAGTTTCTTTTGAGGGGTTGCTATGATCAGTTTCAGTTCGTTCATAATGCTTGCTCCGCCTTGGCTTTTTCGTAAACATCCTCGATCCCGCCGCACATTAAGAAGCATTGCTCGGGAATCTCATCGCATTTGCCGTTGAGGATCTCTTCGATTCCCTCGATGGTCTTTTCTAAGGGGACATAGACGCCCTTATAGCCGGTAAACCCTTCGGCCACATGGAAGGGTTGGCTCAAAAACCGCTGGATACGGCGGGCGCGCCCCACCAGCAGTTTATCTTCGGCCGAGAGCTCTTCCAGGCCGAGGATGGCGATGATATCCTGCAGTTCGTTATATTTTTGCAGGATGCGTTGCACCTCTTTGGCGGTGCGGTAGTGCCGCTCGCCCACAAACTCGGGCGCCAGCATACGGGAGGAGGATTCCAGAGGATCCACCGCCGGATAGATGCCCAGCTCCACGATCTTTCGGGAAAGAACGGTGGTGGCATCCAGATGGGCAAAGGTGGGGGCGGGGGCAGGGTCGGTCAGATCGTCGGCAGGGACATAGACCGCCTGCACCGAGGTAACCGAACCGTTGCCGGTGGAAACGATCCGCTCCTGCAGTTTGCCCATCTCGCTGGCCAGGGTGGGTTGGTAGCCCACCGCCGAGGGCATTCTGCCCAAGAGGGCCGAAACCTCCGAGCCCGCCTGGGTGAAGCGGAAGATGTTATCGATAAATAAGAGGGCGTCTTTATGGGAATTTTCGCGGAAATATTCCGCCATGGTCAGCCCCACCAGGGGGACCCGAAGGCGGGCACCCGCTGTTTCGTTCATCTGGCCGAAGACCAGGGCGGTCTTATCCAAAACGCCCGATTGCTTCATTTCGTTATAAAGATCGTTGCCCTCGCGGGAGCGTTCGCCCACGCCGGCAAAGACGGAATAACCATCGTGTTCAAAGGCAACGTTGCGGATCAGTTCCATGATCAGCACCGTTTTACCCACGCCCGCGCCGCCAAACAGACCGATCTTACCGCCCCGCACATAGGGGGTCATCAGGTCGATGACC
>JAFSBD010000299.1 GCA_017442025.1 Clostridia bacterium | reverse complement strand
CAAGGATGTGTCCGCGATAGAAAGACACTTGTTGTTGAGTTGCATAAATTTCAGGCTGTTTTTTCTTGCTTTAATGGCTTGAAGTTGTTGGATATTCACAATCTTTTTTGATTTGATTTCGGCTTCTTGAAATTGGTTTTGGAAAATATTATAATAATAGTATAATTTATTTTAGGAGGTATTAGCAATGTTCAAAATGAAGAAAATCATCGCATTGCTTCTGGTTTTGCTGCTTGCCTGCACCATGTTGGCCGGTTGTGGTTCCAATAGTGATGCAAAGGTAATCAAGATCGGTATTTTTGAGCCGGGTACCGGTGAAAATGCCGGCGGTGGTAAGCAGGAAGTGCTTGGTATTCAATATGCCCATTCGCTCGTTCCTGAGGTTACCATTGGCGGCGAGACTTATAAGATCAAGTTAGAAATTGCCGATAACCAGTCGGATGCCACCAAGGCTCCTTCTGCCGCGCAGCAGCTGGTTTCCAAGGGCGTTTCGGTTGTTCTGGGTACTTATGGTTCTGCCTGTGCCATTGCAGCCGGCCCCATCTTTGCAGAGAATAAGATCACTGCGATTGGATGCTCCTGCACCAATCCCCAGGTAACCGCTGAAAACGATTACTATTTCCGCGTTTGCTTCCTGGATCCCTTCCAGGGCACTGTTATGGCAAACCTGGCTCTTGAGCAGGGTTGCAAGAAGGTTGGCGTTCTGACCCAGGCCGGCGATGATTATTCTGTTGGTCTCGGTAATTATTTCTCCGAAGCCTTTAAGAATGGCGGCGGCGAGGTTGTTACTGCCAGCTTCCAGACCGGTGAGACCGATTTCAGTGCCATCGTTTCCAACTTCAAGGATTGTGATGCTGTTTTCGCTCCTTCCTCCATCGAGACCGGTCCGCTGATCATTAAGCAGTTGCGCGCTGTAAATGAGAATTGCATGATCCTGGCCAGCGATACCTGGGAAAACGGTAAGGTTATCGAAAATGCCGGTGAGGCTGCTACCAATGTTTACTTCTCCACCTTCTTTGATGAGAACGACGAGAGCAACCCCAAGAGCAAAGATTTCGTTAAGGGCTATAAGGCTTGGCTGAATGCCAGCGCTGAAAACCTGAAGAACAACGGCGGCGATGATACGGTTGCGGCAGTTTCCGCTTTGGGTTATGATGCATACATGGCTGCGATCGAAGCCATCAAGGCTGCTGATTCTGCAGACGGTACTGCCATCCGCGACGCTTTGAAGGATGTTAAGATGGTTGGCGTTACCGGCGATCTTTCCTTCGATTCCAAGGGTGATGCAGAAAAGAACATGGCTTATATCAAGACCATCGATGTTGCTGCAAAGTCCTTTAAGTTCCTCAAGACTCAGACCATCGCTGAGTAATTAAACTTCTCGCTTTCTCGGTAGTGGGGAGCCTACGCTCCCCACTACTTTTTAGTATTTTGTTTGCAGATGGTTGAACCATTGGCTTGAAGGGTTCAAGCCCGTGGTTCAGTCATCCGGCTGAATTAAGATTGGAGGTTTCTTTATGTCGAACTATGTCCAACTGCTGCTTTCGGGTATTGCAGTGGGAAGCCTGTATGCATTGATTGCCATCGGCTATACCATGGTTTACGGTATTTTGCGATTGATCAACTTTGCCCATGGCGATATGTTTATGATGGCGGGCTTTTTCCTGATTTATATTGCCGCAATTCCCAATATGCCGATTTGGGGTGCTTTGTTGCTTACCATCGCGCTGACGGTTTTGCTTGGATTTTTGATCGAGCGTTGTGCCTATAAACCGTTGCGATCTGCACCGCGGATGTCTGTTATGATCTCGGCGATCGGTGTTTCTTATTTGCTTCAAAACTTTGCTACATATTTCACCGGCGGTCTGGCCCAGGCTTATCCTGCAATCCCTTTGATTTCCAATAAAATTGAGATCTTCGGGGTATCCACCAAATTGATTACCGTTATCACTCCGATTTTAACGATCATTTTGGTGGTTGCGCTGGTATTGTTTATTAAGTATACCAAGATCGGTATGGCGATGCGCGCGGTCTCCAAGGATTTTGAAACCTCTCAGTTGATGGGTATCAAAATCAATCGTGTCATCAGCATGACCTTTATCATCGGATCCTTCTTGGCGGCGATCGGCTCAATCATGTATTTCTCTTATTATGAGCAGGTTAGCCCTACCATCGGTGCCATGCCCGGCTTGAAGGCCTTTGTTGCTGCGGTATTCGGTGGGATCGGCTCCATTCCCGGCGCGGTGATCGGTGCATATCTTATTGGTATTTGCGAAAACATTATCAAGAGTTTTCCCGCTATTGCTGATTTGAGCAATGCATTTACTTTTGTTTTATTGATCATCATTCTGATCTTAAAGCCCAACGGATTGTTTGGCGAAAAACTGTCGGAGAAGGTGTAAAGGCGATGAAAAAGAATACAAAGATTATTGCATCGCTGATCCTTGCGGCGGCGTTGCTCGGACTTTTGATTTTTATTGATAATTCCGAATTGAAATCATCCATGCTCTCCACCTGCTTGCAAAAAGGCGCAATTTATGCGTTGGTGGCAGTCTCGATGAACCTGCTCAATGGGTTTACCGGTTTGTTCTCCTTGGGGCAGGCGGGATTTATGCTGATCGGTGCGTATACCTATGCGATTTTGACGATTCCGGTTGCAAGCCGCGCATCGGTCTATCAGTATTTTGATGGCGGTGTTGTCCAATTTGCCATCCCGGTTCTTCCTGCAATTTTGATCGCCGGTTTGATGGCGGCTGTTTTTGCGGCGTTGATCGGCTTGCCGGTATTAAAACTGAAAAGCGATTACCTTGCAATTGCTACTCTGGGTTTTGCGGAAATTATTCGCGCAGTCATTCAATGGCAGCAGGTGGCCCCGCTTACTAACGGTTCCAATATGCTTCGCGCGTTTCCAACCTATAGCAGTATCTTGTTCCCGTTTATTATCTCGGGAATTTGTATTGCGGCAATTATTTTGTTGATCCGCTCTTCCTATGGGCGGGCCTTCAAAGCCATTCGCGAGGATGAGATTGCTGCAGAAGCGATGGGCATCAATATGTTTAAGCATAAGATGATGAGCTTTGTCATCAGTTCCTTTTTTGCCGGTGTGGGCGGTGCGCTTTTGGCAATGTTCCAATCCAGCGTGCAGGCGAAGGGCTTTACCTCTGCCATGACCTATGAGATCTTGTTGATCGTTGTTATCGGTGGAATCGGCTCTATTACCGGAAGTATCATCGCTTCCTTCCTGTTTGTAAGCAGTATGGAATGGTGGCTACGCTTTTTGGATGAAACCCAATTCATCGGTGATTTCGAAGTGCCCTTGCTTGGCACCGGCTTCCGTATGGTTGTTTTCTCGGTTGTCATTATGATCATCGTTTTGTTCTGGCGCCGAGGAATCATGGGGAATAAGGAGTTCTCTTGGGATGGGATTTTTAAGTTTTTCAAAGATCCCTTCGGAATAGTAAGTAAGATCAAGGCGAAAGGAGCGGTGAAGAAAAATGGCTAATACAGTCCTTTCGATTGAAAACATTACCGTTCAGTTTGGCGGTGTTGTTGCGGTGAATAATCTTTCCATGCATGTGGATGAAGGGGAGATTGTTTCCCTGATTGGCCCTAACGGAGCGGGCAAAACAACCGCGTTTAACGCGATTACCGGCGTATATCAGGCAACCAACGGGCGTGTGATCTTCAATGATGAGATTATTTTGGAAAGTCATCCCACCGGCAAGATGAAAAAGCTTTATGCGGGGGAGAATGCAGATCTTTATCATAAGATCATCTCTAAAACACCCGATAAGATTGCAAAGCTGGGAATGGGCCGTACCTTCCAGAATATCCGCCTTTTTAAGGAACTTTCGGTTCTGGATAATGTTATGATCGCCAAGCATATGCGGTTGAAGGGAAATCTCTTTACCGATACCTTTATGATCAACTATAAGGAAGAGCGGAAACTGCGGGAAGTGTGCCTGGAGTTATTAAAAATCGTTGATCTTTATGATCTGCGGGATGAAGTGGCATCCTCTCTGCCTTACGGCAAACAGCGTCATTTGGAGATTGCCCGCGCATTGGCAACTGAGCCGAAGCTGCTTCTGTTGGATGAGCCTGCCGCCGGTATGAATCCCCAGGAAACCGAGGAACTGACCGCTTTGATTCGCAAGCTGCGCAAAGATTTTAATCTGACCATTTTGCTGATCGAGCATCATATGAACCTGGTTATGGATATTTCCGACCGTATCTATGTTATCGATTTCGGCAAACTGATCTCTTCGGGTACGCCCGAAATGGTGCAAGGCGATCAGCGAGTCATTGATGCTTATTTGGGGGTGGCCGACGATGAGTAATATTCTTGAAATTAAAGATCTGGTCGTATCTTATGGCGGCATTGAGGCGGTTAAAGGAATTTCCATGGAAATCCCCGAAGGGGAGATCGTTACATTGATCGGCTCCAACGGTGCCGGAAAGAGCACTACTTTGAAATCGATTGCCGGTGTTGTTAAGGCTAAAAATGCTTCCATTCTTTTAGATGGGAAGGAAATCGCAGGCAAAAGCCCTGATTATATCGTTAGCGCAGGAATCACTCTGGTACCGGAAGGCCGCCGGGTATTTCCCAACCTGACTGTTTTGGAAAACTTAAAGATGGGCGCTTATCTGCGCAAGGATAGCATTAAGGACGATCTGGATTATGTTTATGGTTTGTTCCCGCGCCTCAAGGAACGGGAATGGCAGCTTGCCGGCACTCTTTCGGGCGGCGAACAGCAGATGCTTGCTGTTGCACGTGCTTTGATGAGCAAGCCGCGTATCATCATGATGGATGAGCCTTCTTTGGGGCTTGCTCCCTTGGTTGTTCGCGATATCTTTGAGATTATCAAGACCATTAATCAGCAAGGGATCACCGTTCTCTTGATCGAACAAAATGCGAATATGGCCTTGAAAATTGCCCATAAGGCCTATGTTATGGAGACCGGGTTGATCACCTTGGAGGGAACCGGAAAAGAGCTCTTGGCAAATGAGAGTGTGAAAGAAGCCTATCTGGGCAAAAGTAAATAATAAAAAGGCTCGGCAAAAGCCGAGTCTTTTTTTGAAAAGGAGATTTTATGATCAGAAATGCAACGATGGCCGATTTTGAAGCCATTTGGTCGGTATATTTAGACGGTCGTCAGTTTATGCGGGAAACAGGGAATCCCACCCAATGGGGCGATTTTTATCCCACTATTCCAATGTTGGAAGAGGATATTAAAATGAATCGTTTATATGTTGTGGAGCGGGAGGGGGAGATCTGCGGCGTTTTTCTTTTTATGTATGGCCCCGATCCCTGGTATGCAATCATTGACGATGGGGAATGGCTCAGCGATGATCGCTATGGTGTTATCCATCGCATTGCCGCGAAAGCAGGCCATAAAAGGATTTTTAAAGAAGCTTTGGAATTTTGCCTTCAAAAGATCAAACATATGAGGATCGATACCCATGAGGATAATAAGGTGATGCAACATATTCTGGAAAAGAACGGTTTTTCCAGGCGCGGCATTGTTTATGTTCATGACCATAGCCCGCGGATTGCATTTGAAAGATTATAAAAAGGTGGCCCAATGGCCACCTTTTTATTTGCGGTTACGGTCTATGTAGTCTTGCAGAATGATTTGGGCGGAAAGGGCATCGATGGATGCCTTTTTCTTTTTGCCTTTGGTGTTGGCCTCCATCATAAAGCGGGAGGCGGCCATGGTAGAGAGCCGCTCATCATAAAATTCAATGGGGAGATTCGGCATTCGGTCCTGAAGCTTTTGAGCAAAAATCCGAGTATGCTCTGCGCGAAAACCTTCCGTTCCGTCCATGTTCTTTGGCAGACCTAAGACGATTTTTTCAATGTTTTCGGTTTCGCATACGGTTGCGATATGATCGGCAAGGCACTCCTTGTCCCGCTGGTGAACGGTTCCGATAACGGTAGCGACCATCTCATTTTGATCGCAAACAGCAAGCCCTGTTCGAGCTTCACCGTAGTCAATTCCTAATATACGCATAATACATCCTCTTAATAGTTTTTAATAAGATCATAGAGATACTTTCGGTTTTCTTCTGCAGTTGAACGCGCCTGTGCATTAAATTCTTTGAGTTTATTCTGAATGGTTTTGCGGTCTTCCATGATCCTGCTGAATTGTTGGATCAATGCCTCTTTGGTAATGGCATCATGATCCAGCAGATAGGGGGTCATCCCCGTTTGGGCAGAAAAGCCATGGTTTTTAGGATCGTAATTGATGGGTAGATAGGGCTGCATAAACATGGCGGAGGCAACCTGCCCGTGCAAACGTTCCACAATCTGAAGATCACATCCTGCCGCATAGCGGATCAGGGACTTGGAGTCAGCGGAAGGAATGGCCAAAATGGATATATCTTCCAACCGATCAAAAAGAGCCTTCAGCGGAGCGGAATCCTGCATCTGGTGATAGGGAATCAGGTAATAAAATAGATTGAATTTCTCCGAAAGCTCCTTTAATGCTTCGGCGATGAAGGGGATTTTTGCATCTCTTTCATTGTCAAATTTAAAATTGATACCAACGATCGTTTTTCCTTTGCCGGCCTTTGGCGGCTGAATAGGAGAAACCGAATCGATTTTAAAGGAGAACGCATCATCCTGCGTTAAAACGGTATTGGCGCCCGGAACCAGTTCTTCTAAAAATGCCAGGGATTCCCGATCGCGAATGGTAATCAAATCCACCTTGCTCAAAATCTTTTTTACGCGCTCGATGTTTTTTTGCCCGGTAATGGGGCCAACGCCGTTGGAATAAAGCATGGTTTTGCAATGATAACGCATGGCCATCCGCATAATGAAGCAATAATAGAATATGGAGCGGTTGGAAGTGGCATCTTGCAGGATACTTCCGCTTCCGAAAAGAAATACCTTGGTTTGTTTCATAACCTTTCGAATTTGGAATAGATTGAAGCGGTGAATGAGGCCCACTCCTTGCGGGATATTGGTGTTCGCAGGGTCGTTGGAGAGCACCGTTCCTTGATAATCCTTGAGGTGTTCCATCAGGCAACCTAAAGTCAGGTTGTCCCCAAAATTGTTGCGGCCATAGTATCCGCTGACCATATAGTCCAGCGGGCGATATTGCTCAATGGCATCGTTATAAGCGACCATGGCCGTTTCGCTCATAGTCTGGATGGAAAACCGATCCCGCACCAACCGCAGACCGTCGGTAATATTTTTGGTGAGATCCCGCTTGCCCAGGCAATCGGTGATCAGATCAACCAATTCTTCGTTGGAAGGATAGGGATATCCGCGGCAGGTCAGGTTGGTTTCGATGCATTGGGTGATGATCTTATCGGAATATAGGCCGAGATAACCTAAGTTACCCAAAAGAATGGTGGGCACACTTGCCGACATGGCTTCCAACGCAGAACGCGAGATGCCAACGAATAAATCGGCAATCGCGGTATACTGCTCAATATTGGTGCGCGCCCCTTCCATGGAGATAAAATCGTTGCCGCATTCTTGGTTGATCTGATCTACGCGGGCTTGAAAATCGCTGAAAATCTTACCGCTACCGACGATGACGACGCGGGTATTCGGGCAACGCTGATAGACTTGCGGAGCAACATCCAAAAAGCGGGAAACGTGAATGGAAGATTCCCGATCCAAGCGGCTGACCAGTAAAATAACTTTTTCTTCAGGCTTGATGCCGAGAGATTTTTTGAATTCCGATTCATCCCGTTTATGGAAACGTTCCATGTCGATACCGTTTACGGTCAGACTTACTTTTTGCGGATCATATTTATAATTATCCACAAGGTATGTTTTCAGATCTTCGCTGACCGCAAGGGCGCGGCATCCCCAATTGGAAAACAAACGATAGATAAAACTGCTTTTGAAATTAAAATGAACAGTTGTTACCATAGGAATGCCTAACTTTTTGCAAACCAAACCGCCGACCATATTGGAAATACGGGTGTGGGAATGGACCACAGATGGACGGTTTACTTGAAACTCTTTTAATAAAATACGATAGGACTTCCAAAGGGCAGAAAGGCTTTTGCGGTTTAAGGGGGCTTGGACATGGCGAACCCCGGCATCCACCAGCGGTTGGGCGTAAACGCCGCCGTTGGAGAATACCGTTACGTTATGGCCTTCTCTGGAAAGTTGCTTGGAAAGTTCATAAATGTGTGTTTCCGCGCCGCCGATGTTTAGCGACATACACAGCATTGCAATATGTTTGCCCATAATTGCTCCTATTTGTAGAATTCATTAAAGATGGAATTTTCAGGGATATTCGCTTGGTTACAGCTATGAAAAGCCTCAATTAATTCTAAGGGAAGGTATTGGCTCAGGCGAGCGTATTCCTCTTTGGTCAGTCCGCTGATCGCTTCTTGTAACCGGGCTTTTAAAATGCAGATCTCATATTCAAAAGAGGAGTTGAAGAAGAAATCAGCATATTGTTTCATGGGTTTGATATAACGCTCTTCGCCGGCCCGCACACTCGGCCACATATCCAAGGTATCCATAATGGAAGAGTTGCGATGGACAAGGTCCCTGAGGCTTCGACGCATCAAGCGGATTTCCCGGGAAGTGATCTCTCCCTGATCGGGAACAACATAGGAATCAAAGGGGCAGATATAAACGCCGATTGTACGGGCGAAATCCAGCCCTTTGGTTAGCTTGGGGTTCATGGCGTGGATTCCTTCCACGATCAGTAGGTCCTTTTCCGTCGGTTTGAGGGATATGCCGCTATCCACCCGAATTCCTTGTTTAAAATCGT
>JAFSBD010000298.1 GCA_017442025.1 Clostridia bacterium | reverse complement strand
TGCGCCGAAATCTGCAACGGTTTTACCGCCCCAATTCAGATTAAATTGCCGATTAGCATTTAGTAGTTTATGGGCGGAGCGTGCAACATAAACGCTTGTTTCTTTTAATGCCGTTATTTCGTCTTCGTCGGTAATATCAAAGGAAGGCTTTGAAACTGTTTTTCCGTTAACGGCATACCAGTGGTCTTTAATGGCCGCAGCCGCTTTGTTGCGGCTGTCGAAATCCCCTCGGTTTGTTAAAAATACATCCAATCTCATGGATTCATTTCTCCGATTCTTTGAATCATGCGAGCAATACTTTCGCCATCCAAATGGGCTTCTTTCAAAAGTTGATCGGGTTTTCCGGATTTTAAAAACTGGTTGTTTATACCGAAATTACGATATATGCCTTTATATTGGCGGTTGATCAACTGATTGCCGAGATAGGAGCCAATGGCTCCTTGATGATAACCCTCTTCGACAAAGAGAATTCTTTTAAAGGAGAGGAGTTTTTTGACAACATCATCCGCAATGGGATAAATCTTATTGAGTTTCAAAAAGGAGACCGGTGTTTTAGCCAATCGAATGCCCTGAAGGCAGGCAACCACCTCTCTGCCATAAGAAACAACGCATAATTCAGATGACGTTCCACTCCATTCTACATCTTCATTTGTTTTTTTAAACGGAAGGACCATATCCGGTTCAAATCCTCGCGGATACCGAATCGCAGAAATCCCCCCATCGCTTGCCAAACAACGATGAAGAACGCCTCTCAGATCGTCATAGGATGTGGGAGAATAGACCGATATATTAGGAATCGGCAAAAGCATGGGTACATCAAAAAGACCCTGATGGGTTTCACCGTCTTCACCAACGATACCGGCGCGATCGATGCAGAGTGTCATAGGATGGTTTTGAAGCGCAAGGTCATGAATGATTTGGTCATATCCTCTTTGCAGGAAGGAGGAATAAACCGCAAAAACGGGCTTCATCCCGTTTTTTGCTAAACCGCCCGCAAAGGTAAGGGCATGTTGTTCCGCGATGCCGACATCAAAGAATCGCGCAGGAAAACGGCGTGAAAACTCGGATAAACCGCATCCCGGAGTCATTGCTGCGGTAATGGCGCAAATCTTAGGATCCTTCTCTGCCATTTTGCAAAGTTCTTCACCGAAAATTTCGGAAAAATCCGCTTTTACTTTGGGGCTATGCTTCCCCGTTTCAATATCAAAGGAACCAAGCCCATGATAGGCCGTTGGTTGATTTTCCGCGAATGTATAGCCTTTCCCCTTTACAGTCTTAACATGAACCAAACAAGGTTTTTGCAGGTTTTTAGCACGTGTTAAAACACGTTCAATGGTTTTTTGGTTATGACCGTCAATGGGACCAAGATAAGCAAATCCCATGTTTTCAAAGATATTTCCTTGATAAAACATCGATTTTGCCGCATTTTTGATTCTTTGGAATAAGTGATAAAGGGGTTTACCGATGATGGGAGTCGCATTTGTCGTTCGAGTAAGGAAATCCTTAAATCTAAAATATCCTTGACGCGAGCGAATTTTAGATAAATAATCCGCAAAGGAACCAACATTCTGGGAGATGCTCATATCATTATCATTCAGGATAATAATAAGGTTACCATGGGATTTTCCGCCGTTATTTAAACCTTCGTAGGATAATCCACCGGTCATAGCACCATCGCCAACAACGGCAACAACATGACGGTCTGTTTCTCCACTCAATTGAAGGGCATTGACCAGGCCGACCGCCGAGGATATGGCTGTAGAACTATGCCCGGTTTTTAAAATATCATGATCACTTTCTTTGGGGTCCGGGAAACCGGAAAGACCGCCTTCCTGGCGCAAAGATTCAAATTGATCATAGCGTCCGGTCAGAAGCTTATGAACATAACATTGATGACCAACATCAAAAATAATCTGATCTTTAGGGGAATCAAAAACGCGATGAATCGCCATGGTTAATTCAACAACACCTAAATTGCTTGCAAGGTGACCGCCGGTATGGGAGATGCCATTGATCAGGCAGGAGCGGATTTCCTCGCCCAGAACAGCAATATCCTCATAATTAAGCCCCTTAATATCTTGGGGTTGCTTTATTTGATTTAAAAGATTGAATTCCGGCAAGGTCTTCCCTCCTTTTCTTAATGGTCGCGGCCACCAATGTATTGAACAAGCCAAACTAAAAATGGGTCATTTTCAGCTTCTTTTTCTGCTAACAACAGTTCGTTGCGTAAATAATTTTTTGCAGAATCTAAACCCATAATTGAAACAAAGGTGGATTTATTCTCTTCTGCATCTTTTCCGATCTTTTTACCAAGCTTTTCGGAAGAGCCTTCGACATCCAAAATGTCGTCTTTAATTTGAAAAGCCAGGCCGATGTGCTTTGAGTAGTTTACATAATTCTCATTCTTTTCATCTGCAAGAGCACTTGCGATTAAGATGGGGGCCAAAAGTAATGCGCCGGTCTTTTTATTATGAAGTTCTAAAAGCTCATCTAAAGATAATAGGCGGGTTTCCCCTATTTTATCGATAGCTTGTCCGCCAAGCATCCCTTCAGCCCCTGATGAACTATAAAGAACATCAATCGCATTAAGAAGGCGATTCGGTTGATATAATTTTCTATTTTTAAGAATGTACTCGATGGAATAATTCAAAATAGCATCCCCTGCCAAAAGAGCCATGGCATTCCCGAATTTTTTATGGCAGGTGGGTAATCCGCGACGGTAATCATCGTTATCCATTTCGGGAAGATCGTCGTGAACCAGCGAATAAGCGTGAATCAGCTCCAGAGCAACGGCAAATGGGATCGCTTCTTCCAAAGGAACCGAAAGGCGTTTACAAAATGCCAAGGTCAACACGCCGCGAATTCGCTTACCGGGAGCAGTTACGGCATAATTGATAGCAGGATACAGAGGGGAATCTTTAAAGGAAGCCGACTCCATCGCGATTTCGATCCGGTGATCCACCAACTGTTTTTTATCCAGAAATTCTTTATTCATCTTCAGAAATCTCCGCCTGCTCCTGCTGCAAAAAGCGAACCTTTTGCTCTGCCTTTTCCAGTAGGTCTGTGCACCTCTTACTAAGCTTAATTCCTTCTTCAAAGAGCGCAATCGATTCATCCAATGAAGCCTCGCCGTTTTCCAGCACGCGAACAACTTCACCCAGTCTTTTCATGGCGTCTTCAAATTTTATTTCATTATTCATTTGTTTTCACCTCTTCGATTTGCTGAACTTCACATACTGCTGAGCCGTCTGCAAAACGCAGTTTAACTGAATCCCTTGCGGAAAGTTGCGTTACTTTTTGTATAACTGTTCCGTTTTTATCTTGAACAAAGGAATAACCCCTTGCCAGAACTTTTAACGGGCTGAGCGCATCCAGTTTTGCTATGGAATTGGTTATTTGATACCTATAACCTTCGCATCGCATAGAAATGGATCGCTGCAGGCGTTCATTCAAATGATCCAAAAGCATATACGGTTTATCGGTAAATGCTTTTGGGTCGGTTAGTACTTTGGATTGGGCATAACGGTTCAATAGATTGCGGTGGTTTTGAACCGTTCTGTTTAATGCAGTGGAGAGTCTGCTTTGATTTTGTTTTAATTGTTGCAATAAATCTTGTTGATCGGGAACGGCAAGCTCGGCAGCACCCGAAGGTGTCGGGGCGCGCAAGTCCGCAACAAAATCACAAATAGTATAATCGGTCTCATGGCCGACAGCAGAAATAACAGGGATAGTGCAATTATAGATTGCCAATGCGAGATCCGGGCTGTTAAATCCCCAGAGATCTTCAATGGAACCCCCGCCTCTTCCGATAATTATAACGTCAACATTATGTGCACGTTCGAAATATTCAATGCCCTGAATCAAGGAGGAAGGTGCTTGCTCCCCTTGAACAATGGCAGGAAATACGTCCACCTCTGCCAAAGGAAATCTTCTCCCTAATATCTGAAGAATATCCCTTATTGCCGCGCCGGTTGGAGATGTGATAACACCAACACGCCTAGGCATTGCGGGAATAGGCTGTTTATGACTTTCTGCAAAAATACCTGCCGCTGCAAGTTGCTTTTTTAACTGCTCCAGCGCAACATAAAGGTCTCCTGCCCCATCCTGCTTCATTTCAGTAACATAGAGTTGATATGCCCCTGTTTTTTCAAAGATGGAAACACTGCCCTTAGCCATGACCTTCATACCGTTTTCCGGCCGAAAGGTGAGTTTTGCGGC